>JAZLKY010000343.1:0-3824 GCA_045597885.1 Acutalibacteraceae bacterium
CGGCAATGTCGAACGGCTGATGCTGTGTGCCAACGGCGCACAGGCATTTTCGGGCGGCGGCACGGTGGGAGAACTGACGTTCAACAACCGCTCTGCCGCCGGTATCACGATGCCGTCCGCCGTATATGTCAGTGGCATTGCCGCCAACACGGCGACCAAGGTGGTCAACGGCAGAAACCTGCATTTGAGGACGGGCGGGACGATATCCGGCAATTATTTCCACAGTGATATCACACTGGAGTCCGCCACTTTCAACAAAAGCATGACATTCGGCGGCAGTATCTACACCGTGGGCGATTTCACCTGTACCGGCACGCTGACGGTCAAGGGGGACTATGTCGCCGCAGAAAGCACCCGGCGGGTACATCGCATCGGCGGGGAACAGATCAGTGTGACGGGCGACACCTGCCTTAAAAATGTGACACTGGAAAATGATAACAGCTTACGGTTGGCGGGTGATCTGACCGTTGTCAATTCACCGCATCCGTTCCGTAAGATCATCCTGTGCGGCAAGGTCGAGCAGACACTGACAGGACCGTTCACCATCACCGATCTGACCGTTGATGCTCCTGTGGAGCTGACGGTGAGAAACACCGTGTCGGTCACCGGAACGCTGAGCGGTTCTCTCGGTCTGATCTACGGCGGCAAGAATTTAGTGATCGGACAGGATGCGGAGCTGAATACCGATAACTGGAACGGCGATCTGACGGTGAACGGGGCAACGGTAGCACACGGCCTTACGGTCGGCGGCACCTTGTACGCCGATAATAACGCTGCGGTCGCCGGTGACCTCACCGTAAACGGGGCACTGATTTCTTCCGGCGGCGTGACGGTCGACGGCGGCATACTGACGGTGGGCTCGTACGGTGATATCGCCGGCACACTGACACTGAAGGATGCAGATGCGCTGTTTAAAGGGCATTTGTGTGCCACCGCCATCTCGCAGGACGAAAGCGGCGGGCTGACCGTGTGGGAAGAACTGAAATGTCCCGCCATCGCTTCACAGTCTACTCTCACCGTCCGGGGCGACATCGCCGGGGCGGGCGGTACGGTAGGCGGTTTGATCCTGAACGGCAAGACGAAGCAAACCGTGTCGGGTGCATTCACTGCCCGTGATCTGACGGTGGACAGTCCGTGCGGTGTGACGGTGCGGGATCCCATTGCGGTGACCGGAACGCTTGCCAATGCGGGCGGCGCCGTCGCCGGGGGCAAAAATATCGTGCTTAAACCGGGTGCGGTGCTGAACGACGGGAACTGGAACGGCGATCTGACCGTAGACGGTGCCGTATTTGACCGTGATTGCACGGTCGAAGGTACACTGTACGCCGACAACGGGGCGACACTTGCCGGCGATCTGACCGTCAAAGGGGCGCTGGTTTCTTCCGGCGGCACGACCGTGGATGACGGCAAACTGACGGTGGGTTCGTTCGGCAACATATCCGGCACGCTGACACTGAAAAAAGCAACAGTCATGATCAAGGGCTACCTGTGTGCCACTGCCATCTCGCAGGACGGGGACAGCGATCTGACCGTCGGGGAAGAACTCAAATGCGGCAACATCACGGCGACATCACGGATCACCGTCGGCGGCGATCTGATCGGTATCGGCGGCACAGCCGGCGATCTTGTCCTGAACGGCAGGATGAAGCAGGTCGTTTCCGGCACCTTCACGGCACACTCGCTGACACTGGAAAACAGATCGAAGGATGGGGCGCTGTTCACCGGAGATATCACGGTCACCACGCTGTTCGATCCGAAAAAAACGAACTGTTACGGCACGGGGACGGTGCGCTGTACCGAACTGACGGCATTCTCCGCACGGATCGGGGTCAAGGTCATCTACGGCGGTTCTTCTTTGGAGACCGATCTTGTGTATCACGGCGATCTGACGGTGGCGGGGGATCTGGATTTTGCCGGTCACTCGCTCACCGTAGACGGGGAGCTGTTGTTGGAAAATGCCGCACTGCGGTTGGATGGTGACAGCAAACTGACCGTCAAACGAAGCACGGTGATGAAAAACAGCACCGTGGATTCCGACGGGGCGGTCGTGCTGACAGGTGATGCCGTCATGAGCAACAGTTCTTCTGTCAAGGGCGGCGGGGATGTGACCGCTCTCGGTGACCTGATCGTCCGCTCCGGCAAGATTAATACGGGCGGGCGGCTGACCTTTGCCGGTAAGACGGTGCAGACCGTCAGTGGCGAGGCGATCACCGTCGGTGAACTGGAACTGAAAAATACCTGCCGCAGTGGGGTGGCAGTGAATACACAGATCACCGCTGACCGGCTCATCAACACAAAAACAGCCGTCACAGGCGAAGATAATATCATCATCAAGCAATGAGGTGTCAGATATGAAAAAAGTGATCAAAAACAGTTTCCGACCGATTTGGGCAGTCATCGTATGTATTGCCATCCTGCTTTCCTGCTTCCCCGTCACCGCCGTGGCGCTGACAGGGGACGGCACGGAGCAGTCCCCCTATCTGATCAAAACGGCGGCAGACCTTGCCGGCATCCGCAACGATCTGTCCGCATGGTATCGGCTGGCGGCAGATATTGATCTGACGGGGCAGTATCTGATCCCCATCGGCAATGAGGATGACGGACCGTTTATCGGCGGGTTTGACGGAGCGGGACATACCCTGTCGAATCTGTCGGTAGAAGAAGGATATAAATACGCCGGACTGTTCGGTTATAACGAGGGCACGGTCCAAAATGTGACGGTGACCAATGCTGTCATCCCCTGCACCCGCTACGCCGGCGGCATCGTGGCATACAATGCACAGGGCGCTTCTGTCGCCAACTGCCATGCAGATGTGGACATCGCCGGCGGCAATGAAAATTTCGATACCTATGCAGGCGGGATCATCGGCTACAATGCCGACGGCAAAAGTGTCAGTGGCTGTACGGTGACAGGCGGGATCAATGTCAGTTGGTATAATACGGCAGGATCCTATATCGGCGGTATCATCGGTTACGGATGCTGTTCCGTCGACAACTGTGTGAACGCTGCAAATTTGACCTACGCGGGCTATGTCGGCGGCATTATCGGCTATCTCGGCGGAACGGCGGCGCAAACGGTCAAAGACTGTGTCAATCACAGTGACTTTTCCGGTTACTATATCACCGGCGGTATGGTCTGCTATGCAGTGGCGCCGTTGACCGTCACCGGGTGCACCAACAACGGGGCAGTCGGCGGCGGCATGGTGGGCTATGCCTACGGCAGCACCACGGCGATCAGTGACTGTGTCAACCGTGGGAATGCGAACGGCGGCATGATTTACGTCACTTCCAACACGGTCACCGTCACCGACTGTATCAACTACGGTTCGGCAGCCGGCGGTATGATCCGGGCCACCAGCCCCGGTACGGTGACGGTTACCGGCTGTATCAACTACGGCAGTGGCAGTGGGAGTTACTGCGGCGGCATGATCGCTGAAAACAATCAGAATATCACCATCACCGTCACCGACTGCATCAATTACGGCGATTTTGTGTCCACCGGATCCAGGAACTACGCCGGCGGTATCATCGGCGAAACATACCATGCTGATGTCAGCGGCTGTATCAACTACGGCACGATCTCCGACGGCGGTATCATTGGCTCCTGCAATTCCGCCACTGTCACCCGGTGTATCAATTTTGGTGCCGTTCCCGGCAACAGAATCATCGGTTCTTCCTATAACACATCCACTGTCAGTTATTGTGAAGCGCTCGGCGGCTATGCGGGCTACAATGGGACGTATATGCTGTCGGCGTTCAAGGGATCGGGCGAATGGATCGACCGTCTCAACACGAAAGCGGACAAATGGGGGTGCGGTCCCCCT
>JAZLKY010000344.1:0-2725 GCA_045597885.1 Acutalibacteraceae bacterium
GGCATCCGAATGCGTGCAGACGGATATTTTTGATCGTTTCACGGTCAAACATCGTGGTAAGATTATTCTGAAACGGTGTGTCCACATAGGTGATCGCCAACATATTCGCATCGGTAAAGCCCAATCTTTCCAATGACTCCATCATTCTCACGGTGTTTTCGTGGTTGGTATAGGTGTGCAGATGCAGATCGGCAAGCGGTTTGGGATAAACGGGATACAAATACTTTTCTTCCATTTCGTTCACCTTTCCATTATGCTTATCGGTCCTCAATTATATGTATTTTCCGTCGGATGTCAATCGAAGATCTTGCTGTTTCGCAAAAAACATCACAAATATTGCTGTAATATGTGACAAATTCTTCGAAAGTGAATTTAGCGGGTACACTCGGCGGTGCGTCGGGGACGCCGCACGCTACGATGTTGCCGTGGTTTTGCGGGTCGCTTGGCGGCGGTATCCGGACGGCGTTTGCCCGATCGCCGTTTTGAAAACCCGATTAAAATATGCCACATTATTGTATCCCGCCTGCTGTGCTACGGCTGTGACGGAGATATTGGTCAACAGCAGCTTTTGCGCCAATCGGATGCGCTGGCGGTTGATATACTCCCGCACGGAACAACCAACCTGCTGCTTGAACAGTCTGCCGAGATACGCCTCGTTGTAACCGAACAACCGTGAAACAGAAGCGACCGTCATATCGTACGGCAGATTGGCTTTGATGTACTGCTTAATGTTTAGGATCAGCGAACCCTGTTCCGACGGTTCTTCGGGATATTTTTCGAACAGCATCCCGATATAGCCCTCGATCAGATCGCCCAACTGCTGACAGCGTTCATACGGGTAGTCCCATTCCATCTGATCAAACGGCAGTACCGCTCCGTCTGCTTTTTCCCGCAGCCGTTTTTCTCCCTCGTCGGTGAGGATGTTGCCGATCCGCACCACACAGACCAGTTTCCCGTCAATGAGGATCGGACGGGTATATTCATAGATGCCGTTGATGCACATCCCGGCAAGGATACGTCGGGTGCGCACCACCCGGTTGAGTACCGTCATACTGCAATGACGACACTTTTTAAAGCTTTCCGGATCGTTTTTAAAATGGTCGCACATGACGCCGTAGTGGATGGTATGCTCCTGCGGGATAGCACAGTGGCTGTTGCGCCGATTCCCCAAAAAATCAATGGCGATATGCAACCCCGTCCCGTATTCCAAATTTTGAATGAGCGAATACAGTTCACTGTATGCCATGCGATCACTTCCACAAAACATAGTTTTTTCTTATATTTTAATGAAAAAGTATAAAAAAGTCAAGTTTATGGTTAGTTTTTTATAGTTTTCTCTTCCCTGCCGTGCTATGATGACGATAACCGATCACACATTAGGGGAAGGAAGAAAAAAATGATGAAGAAGTATGATCTGATCGTCGTCGGCGGCGGTATCACAGGTGTTTCCGCCGCCACCTGTGCGGCACGGCAGGGACTGTCTGTTCTGCTGATCGAAAGATACGGCTCACTCGGCGGAGCGATGACACAGGCACTGGTCTTCCCGTTCATGAAGTTCACTGCCAACAGAGGAAAAAAGCGGCTGTCGGACGGCATCTTTACCGAGATCCAAAAGAGACACAAGGACTACGGTGACCTCTCCTGGGAAACCTTCAAATTCGTATATGACGACATGGTCACCGAAGCGGGTGTTGATGTACTGTTCCATGCCACCGTCTACAAGGTGGAGACCGACGGCAGAAAGATCAAAAGCGTCGGCATCACCTGTCGGTCACAGACATTCACGGCAGAGGCGGATTTCTTTATTGATACCACGGGTGACGGCGATCTGTTTACACTGGCGGGCTGTGATTATCAGTTGGGACGGGAACCGGACGGATACACCCAGCCCATGACAACTTGTTTCCGGCTCGGCAATATTGATACCGACCTTTATTGGAAAGAAATCAAAACCGTTCAGCAGATTTATAATCAGTTCCAACAGGAAAATAAAATCAAAAACCCCAGAGAGAACATTCTCAGTATGCAAGGACTGGGAGACGGGTATATCCATTTCAACACCACCCGTATCGTCAAACTGGATCCGACCGATCCTGCTGACCTCAGTCAGGCAGAGATCATTGCCCGCAGGCAGGTACATGAAATGGTGGATTTTCTGAAAAATAACACCGAATCCTGCAAAAACGCTACGATCATCTCCATTGCCAGCGAGATCGGCATCCGGGAAAGCCGAAAACTCAAAGGCAAGCACATCCTTACTGCAGAGGAATTGCTCCGGACAGAAAAGTTTGAGGATGCCATTGCCCTCGGCAACTATGATATCGACATCCACAATCCCACCGGGACGGGTACCTATATCCACGAATTTCCGGACAGCGACTACTACAGCATCCCCTATCGCAGTCTGGTGCCGAACGAGTACGATAATATGCTGGTCGCCGGCAGATGCATCTCCGCCACCCACGAGGCGCAGGCGGCGATCCGGATCATGCCCATCTGTGCCTGCATGGGGCAGGCGGCAGGAACAGCGATCGCCGTGGCAAAGCGGTCAAATACGGACGTCAACACAGTAGATATCAAAGAAGTACAGCAGGTCTTGACAGAGAACGGAGCGCAGGTCAGTTGATGGGCAAATCTACTTGCCTCAACTAATCAGAACCATAACAGGGAGACAGCACTTGACGAAAAGGGCTGTCTCCCTGTTCCTGCAAAAACAACTGAAATT
>JAZLKY010000345.1:0-3840 GCA_045597885.1 Acutalibacteraceae bacterium
ACTGCGGTGAGTGCGGTGAAGTTTCTTGCCCATAGTGGCGCCTTCCTTTCTGTCAGATGAGTGAAAAATCAGAGGCAAATCCCATCAGTGCCAGTGCCACCAGCCCGATGTAGATCAGGGTGATGGGCATCCCCCGGAAGGAATCCGGCAGATCGGGATTATCCAACCGTTCAATGCCCTCGGCGGTGATCCAGGTGATCAGCCCGAACGCGAGACACGCTCCTATCGTTAGTCCGATAATACCGCCGAGAGTGGAAGAAAACTGGGTGTTTGCCACCATGGCGATACCGAGAACGAGGTTGTTGAATGCCGCCATAGGCAACATTGAACTGATCCTGTCATACAACTCAGGAAATTTTGACTGGATCAGGAAGGAGGTGAGCACGTATAATGCTGCTGTGATCCCAATCAGCATCAGTGGACGCCAAAAGTTTGTGATGGCAGTTCCGCACAGCCTGTCCAGTGGATAGGCGATCAGAACGGTCAACAGGGAAAAACAGGTGAGCAACAGAGTAAACAGCCACAGCGTTTTCGGCTTGCGTACTACATGGAGCATCAGCGAGGAGCCGAAACCGGTGGTCAGGACAATGTTTTGCAACAGCGCAATGATCACAAAGAATGACAGCAGATCTTTAAGCCATATATAGGTGTCGTGAAAAAAGGCATTCATACGGACTCCTCCTTGCGCCGGAACAGGGCATTGATGCGCCGCTTGGACCATTGAAGCAGGGAGGCGAGGAATCCCACCAGGATAAAGGCGGTAAAGGGCGAAGCTGCTTCGGGAAGGTAAACGGTGTAACCGTGCGGCTGATCCCATATTGTACCGGTGATTGCCATTTCCCGCAACAGGGAGATCAGACAGATGACGATCCCGAATCCCACAGTGCTTCCCAATGTCTCGGCGACCGATTCCATCGGAGTGACGGCGGCGGCACGGTCAATATTGCGTACATAAACGGTGTTGACCGCCAGCAAAGGAAGAAACAGATACAGATGGGCGTACAGTTCGGGGGAAATATAATTTTCAAGCAGGAATGCCGCTCCGACCAGTAGCAGAGAGGCAAACAGGACATAGATGGCAGGACGGAGCCACTTGGGTAGTCGCTGACCGACCAGTGGGGCGATCACACCGAGAGGGAGTAGGGTGACGGCAGTGCAGACGGTGAGTGCTACGCCGCTTTTGAGTGAGATGCCGGCGGCAATGATGGGACACAGTCCCATGCCCTGCGCCAGGACAATGTTATTGGTCAGCGTGTTTTCGACAAACCCGTTGATCATCTGCCGTTGGCGGCGATGAGAATGTTTAGCCACCGATCTTCACCTCCCGATCTGTCCGGAATCGGCGGGTGATCGCCCGCCAGATGTGCCAACTCCAACGGTCCATCATCGGCGAGAGGATGTTGGCGATCAGAATAGCAAAACAACTGCCGGCTTCCGCCCGCCCGATACGCTGTAACAGCATGACCAGGATGGCGGTAAACACGCCGTAGATCAACCGTCCCAACCAGAACCGGGGGGTGGTGACGGGATCATTGAGCAGAAAGACACCGGTAAACAGTACATAGCCGGAGCATAACTGCGCCGCCGTACCGTACAGATGTCCCAAGCCGGTACAGGGGGTAAACCAGGCGATCACAATGCAGGTGATCATGTATGGCAGGATCAGCCAGCCGGAGGCGGAACGGCGGCACAGCAGATATGCCATCGCCGCCAACAGAATAAGTGTAGCAGTCGCTCCGATCGGACCGCCAAAATCGCCCAGTGCCATCTCCATGTAGGTTAGTGTGGGGGTGGCGCCGGTACGAAGCTGTGCTGCTAATGATGCCTCGGTCACAATAGGGGTGGATCCGCTCAATACGAGCGGCAGACGGGTGATGCCGCTCAGTGCCGGATAGGTGAACATCCTGTACGGAAAGCAGTAGGATACAATGGCGATCCCGGCGGCGGCGGGATTGAAAATATTCCGTCCGTAGCCGCCGAAGGGTGCTTTGACGACCAGGATGGCGAATGCCGATGCCATCATCGGTACCCAGTAGGCAACCATGGGGGACATGGTCAGTCCGATCACGGCACCGGTAACAGCAGCACTGCCGTCCCGTAAAGACCGCAGTCCCTGCCGTCGGCAGAGTCCGCAGATGGCTTCACACACCATTGCTGATAAGATGCTCAGCAAAACAGTTATCACCGGTCGCAATCCGTAATTGAAGGTGGAAAATATACACAGACACAGCGCTACCAGCAACACATCTGCTATCATATGGCCGGTGTGCTGCTCCGACCGGATATGGGGAGCGATCCTGTTCATGATCATGACACTTCCTTTCCTGTCAGTCGTCTTCACCGAAGGTGAGCAACATGGTGTCGCCGGTCTCACCGGCACGCAGGACATCCGCCGCCACATCTCTGCCTGCGGGACAGACATAGGAGCAAGCGGCACAGCCGTCGCAGTTCTGCGGAGAAAGGTGCTGTAAACGTTCGTAATGCATATTCTCAAAACGCCGGACGATCTCATACGGCAGCAGTTCGGCATGGCAGACAGTGGCACAGCGACCACAGCCGATGCACGGACCGGGGAGACGGATACGGCGGTCTTCCATGACTATCAGGGTGGTCGTACCGGGGAGCAACGGTGTCTGCCTGTCTTCACAGGCGACACCGGTCATGGCATCGCCCAGTATCACCGTTGCATCGTCCGATGCCTGACAGTAGGTCAATATTTCTTCTATCGTTGTCCCATAGGGGACGGTCAGATGAAAAGTCCGGGGAACACCATCGCCTGCCACCGTCAGCAACACGCCGGTGGACTTCTTCCGATTGAGGATGGCTTCTGCCAATGCCACACATGCCTGTACACCGATCTTGTATACTGTTGTCCGTTCCTCTGCATAGCGGGTGACCGGGTATTCGTCCGGGACGGTGAACAGGTGATCACGACCGATCGCCCGCTTGACCGCCCGCCGCCGGGTCTTCGGCAGCATGGTGGCAATGTGATATCGGCTGAAGTGTATGGCTTTTGCCGCCAACTGCAATCCGGTCAAAGCGGCTCTTGGCATTTCTGCCAAAACGGTCCAGGCAGATGAGCCGAAGATGTCGTTTTCGGTGGCATCGGCAACCAAAACACGACAATCGGAACGGACGGTGCTGTCGATGCTCTGCCATGCTTTCAGCTTCTCCCACAGAGGGACACCGTCCAGTTCATCATAAATGGCGGCATCCCGTGCCGCCGCACAGATATCATCCGGGGACGGGGTATCGGCTGTAAGCGGCGGAAGTGACAGGGGGGCAACAGATCTGTCTGCCGTTGTTTCCGGTTGAAACTGGGCGCAAAGCAATTCCCCATATTGGGGATGGTTGATAACGACTGTTCCGATGATCCTGCCGCAGACACCGGTCAGCACCGGTACAACGGTATCTGAAGAACGGTACAGTTGTGCACCGGCGGCATAAACAGTGGTTTCGTCAAACTGTGTAGAAATATCGGCGGCATTCTGCCCGTCGGTGAGTGGGATCCGCATCGGACAGGAACCGGGCAGGGCTTCTGTGGGGATCTTGTCGATCTCTCCCTTTTGAAACGGAAGGATCACCCCGTGTGAGAAGAATGCCATAAGGTCACCCCTTTTGGTAGTTTGGTCAGACGGAATAATCTGACGGGAAGAATCTCCTATTGAAATCCATCACCATCAGCCGGTACAATGGGATCATAGGCCCGGAATGATCATGGGCAGAGAAACGGAGGAATACGGGTGAAAATCGAGAAAATACGGGACGGCGGGATGCGTGTCCTGATTTCCGATGAAGAAATGAATAAGTGGGGGGTGGACTACAAGTCGGAGGCCAAGC
>JAZLKY010000346.1:0-3806 GCA_045597885.1 Acutalibacteraceae bacterium
CGGAGAAGATATCCATCGCTCAACGGCGGCACAGGTGTTTGATGTGCCGGAAGAACTGGTCACGCCGCTTATGCGCTCCCGTGCAAAAGCAGTGAATTTTGGGATCATATACGGTATCGGTGCCCATTCGCTCAGTGAGGATATCGGTGTCGGATACGGAGAGGCTAAGGATTATATTGACCGGTATCTGCACCATTTCTCGGCTGTGTCGGCGTTCATGGACGGATTGATCCGGCAGGCAACGGAAAAGGGCTATGCTGAAACGCTGTTTTGCCGCCGCCGTCCGTTGCCGGAACTGAAGGCGGGAAATGCCATGACACGGAAATTCGGTGAGCGGGTAGCCCGGAATATGCCGATACAGGGAACGGCAGCAGATATTATCAAAATGGCGATGGTCCGAGTGTATCAACGGCTGAATGATGAAGGACTCCGTGCCCGGCTGATCCTGCAGATCCATGACGAACTGATGGTGGAGACTCCCCCGGAAGAGACCGAACGGGTGGCGGCATTACTGCGGGAAGAAATGGAGAATGCAGTTTCACTGCGGGTGAAAATGGAAGTCGATGTTCATTGCGGACGGACATGGTTTGATGCCAAAGGATGAGAAACAAAGTTTTGGTTGTAGTATTATATAAAATCCTCCGGCGTTTTTTGGGTATATATGACAAAAGAAACATCTGACAATAAAATAAATATCATAATATACACAAATTTCCTTGCTTTTTTCAGATGAAAATGGTAAAATATACAGACAGAGTAGCCGGATCGTAGGAGGGGAAACCGTGGATTTTTCTTTTACCGAAGAACAGATGCAGGAGCGGCTTTGGCAGTTTCACGAAGGAACGGATACCCATTGTTATCAATGGCTGGGATGTCATTATGCCGGTGACGGCGGATATACCTTCCGGGTGTGGGCGCCCCATGCCCGTGCGGTATCACTGGTGGGAGAGTTTAACGGTTGGGATCCCACTGCACAGCCGATGACCAGACGGGACGGCGATGTTTGGGAATGCTCTTTACAGCAGGTCGAAACCTATTCGGCATATAAGTATCATATAATAGGAGCAGAGGGCAGGGCGGTGGACAAGACCGATCCCTTTGCCGCTCATGTGGAGACACGGCCGGGAACAGCCGCCAAGGTATATGAGATCGGCGGCTTTGCCTGGCAGGACGAAGAATGGAACAGGAGCAAAGAGTCGCTCTCTGTCTATGACCGTCCGATCAACATCTATGAGGTACATGCCGGATCGTGGCGGCGGTATTCGGACGGGAACACCTTCTCTTACGAAAAACTCGCAGAGGAACTGATCCCTTATGTGCAGGATATGGGGTACACCCATATTGAGCTTCTGCCTATAATGGAATACCCCTTTGACGGATCGTGGGGCTACCAGGTGACGGGGTACTATGCCCCCACTTCCCGGTACGGTACGCCGGACGGATTGATGACATTTGTGAACGCCTGCCATCTGGCGGGGATCGGGGTGATCCTTGACTGGGTGCCGGCACATTTTCCCAAGGACAGCACCGGGCTGTACCGGTTTGACGGGACTGCCTGCTTTGAGTATGCCGATCCCCGGAAAGGGGAACATAAGGAGTGGGGCACCTGTGTATTTGATTACGGCAAGCCTGAGGTGCGGTGTTTTCTGATCTCCAATGTGATGTACTGGCTGGAAGAGTATCACGTTGACGGTATCCGGGTGGATGCGGTCGCTTCCATGCTGTATCTTGATTATAACCGCAAGGCGGGAGAGTGGATACCCAATCGGTACGGCGGACATGAAAACTTAGAAGCGGTCGAATTTTTACGGCAGATGAATGAGGCGGTCTTTGCCTCTCACCCGAACACCTTGATGATCGCTGAGGAATCTACTGCCTGGCCGATGGTTTCCCGCCCTACGGCGGACGGCGGGTTGGGATTCAATTACAAGTGGAATATGGGTTGGATGAATGATGTGCTGCGGTATACTTCGCTTGATCCCCTTTTCCGTAAAGACAATCAGAATCTGATCACTTTCTCCATGATGTACGCATTTTCCGAGAATTTTGTATTGCCGATCTCCCATGATGAGGTGGTTCACGGCAAGTGTTCTCTGATCAATAAGATGCCGGGCACCTATGACGAGAAGTTTGCCGGATTGCGGGTGTTTCTCGGCTACATGATGACACATCCCGGCAAGAAGCTGCTGTTTATGGGAACGGAATTCGGTCAGTTCAAAGAATGGGATTATGAGAATGGGCTGGATTGGCTGCTGCTTGATTATGAAAGCCACCGAATGATGCAACACTATACCCGGACACTCAACCGGCTGTACCTCGAAACTGCCGCCCTGTGGGAAAACGATTTTTCATGGGAAGGATTCCAGTGGATCGCCAATGACGATACGGCACAGAGCGTGATCGCTTATCGGCGGATCGACCGAAAGGGGCAGGAGATTGTAACGGTGTGCAACTTTACACCGATCATGCGGGAGAATTACCGCATCGGTCTGCCGCAGTACGGAGAGTGGGCTGAACTGTTCAATTCCGATCTGGCGGAATTTGGCGGCGGCAATGCGACAAACGGCAGGATCCTTACCGATGCGGTGCCGTTCCACGGTGCTGAACAGTCCGCCGCCTTGACACTGCCGCCACTGTCAGTACTGATACTGAAGTGTGTCCGGGCGATACCCTATCCGAAACCAGACCGGCAGGTGAGAAGACCGGCAAAATCCAAAGAATCCAAAACGAGGAGGAGAACCACCCATGTTTCGTAAACAAGAATGTGTCGCTATGTTGTTGGCGGGCGGTCAGGGCAGTCGTTTGTATGCTCTGACGAAGCGTGTCGCCAAGCCGGCTGTGCCATATGGCGGAAAATACCGGATCATTGATTTCCCACTGTCCAACTGTGTTAATTCCGGCATCGAGACGGTCGGTGTGCTGACGCAGTATCAACCGTTGGAGCTGAATGATTATATCGGATCGGGACAGCCGTGGGACTTGGATCGCATGGATGCCGGCGTTCATGTTCTGCCTCCCTATCAGCGCAATAAGGGGGCGGACTGGTACAAAGGAACTGCCAATGCGATCTATCAGAACATGACATTCATTGAGCGGTATGATCCGGAATACGTACTGATCCTGTCCGGCGACCACATTTATAAAATGGACTACAGCAAGATGCTGGCGGCGCACAAGGCAAACGGGGCGGATTGCACCATCGCCGTCTTCGATGTGCCGAAGGAGGAAGCCAGTCGGTTTGGCATCATGAACACCAATCCGGATGGCTCGATCTACGAATTTGACGAAAAGCCGGCAGTGCCGAAGAGCACGCTGGCATCTATGGGGATCTATATCTTCAACTGGAACAAGCTGCGTCAGTATCTCATTGCAGACGAGAATGATCCGGAATCGGAAAACGATTTCGGCAAGAATGTGCTTCCTGCCATGCTGAATGCCGGTGAGCGGATGTATGCCTACGAATTTGAAGGATATTGGAAGGATGTCGGGACGATCGACAGCCTGTGGGAAGCGAATCTCGATCTGCTCAATCCGAAGATCCCGTTGGATCTGACCGATCCGGCGTGGAAGATCTACTCCCGTAATCCGGGAATGCCGCCGCAGTATCTGTCGCAGACGGCTCAGGTGCAAAACAGTATGATCACGGAGGGATGCACGGTCAGTGGCAAGGTGGAATATTCGGTGATATTTGCCGGGGTCGTGATCGAAGAAGGAGCGGAAGTGATCGACTCCATCCTCATGCCCGGCTCGGTCGTGCGCAAGGGTGCCAAGGTCCGCTATGCCATACTGGCAGAGAATGTGGAGAT
>JAZLKY010000347.1:0-3609 GCA_045597885.1 Acutalibacteraceae bacterium
AGACCTGACTTGTTTGATGATGGGCGCTGATGAGAGCGCAGTAAAAACCGCATTCATAGCAAGGAGAATTGAGGAGGATGGCTTCACTTCCTATTGGCTCTGATACCATAGTCGGCATATATACGGAAAAAGCGAATATTATCATTAAAAGTAATAGATGGCAGGGCTTTTCCGGCGGCAGGAGAGCGTGTTCGACCTCCACTCTGGAGGTCTGCTCCTATGCGCTCAGGCAGGTGGCTGTACCCGGCGAGAAGACTGTCTTTTTAGCGGATGCACCGGGAGTTTCTTCACTTTGTCTGTCGGTACATCCGTTATTTTTTGAACAGACGGATTATGAGGTGATCATTCAGGGCTTGTCGGATGAGAACGTCGGTTTTTGTTACGGAGCCGGGTTGATCCGCAAACATTTCCGTTCTGAAGGCAACCGGCTCGTTGCTTTGATCAATTGTGATGGCGGCGCCGGTTATGTGAACATGACGATCGACATTTCCGGGGAGAAGTACGCTTCTATTCGTGCTGAGGTGGTTCCCGTTCCCCTTGGACACCGGGAGAACGGAGGAGAAGCGGATGACGGCATATATTCTGTTGCCGATGATTCTCTGCAAAATACTTACTATCCGTCTGTTGCCGTGACCGGTAGCGATGCTGTCGACTGGCATGTACAAGATGTTCTGGTGGGTTCTTTTCGGAATGAGGAACAATTTCGTATCAATTACCGTCGGCGGTTTTATCATACGGCGGTCAAAAATATCGTCCCCTCTCAGTTGCCGGTCCGATATGTTGCCATGTGCCGGCAAAAGACATGGGAAAACCCCGGCATTCAGTATTATGGTGAGGTGACGGAAACACGCATCGTCAAGCGCCGGGATATTCCTGTCCCCACTAAACGCAACAGCGCAGAAGAACCTTACTTCCTTTTCAGCATTCGTCGCTGGGAGGCGTTACCTGCCGCCATTGCGATCAAGGAAGAGGGAGTCTATGTCCCACGATCCACCAATTTGTTTTTGCTGCGGAACTGTCGCCGTTCTTTTGAACTGTTCTGCATTCGCTCCGAAGCGGAGTACCGCTTGCTGTGCGCTCTGCGGCAATTGGAAAAAGGAACAGCCGGCACCGGGAAGCCAAACGATCCTCCGATGATCGTTCGGGTGGATGAAGATCATATCCTTTGTCTTCAAAACGGCTATGCTGTCCTGTGCAACGGCACGGGGGAAACGATCAGTCAGGTTCGGGCTGCCGATCTTGCGTCTTTCCCCGGTCGCTGTCTCACCCTTCTCCTGGATGCATTCCGCCGCCACTGTACGGTTCCCGATCCGAACACAGGTATTATTCCGAGGTGATGCTTATATTTGTCAGTGGAGCGGGCGGGATTTGTCAGTTGACAGGAGCATGAAAGTCGGGTATAATTTTGTCTGATGCTTGATTGATACAGGAAGGTGGCATTTTTTGTGGATGATTACACCGAAAAGGGAAGATCCGATCGCCGTTGGCTGATCGTATTGATATTGTTTATAGTGATTGCGGCGGCGGCGGCGATCACGCTGGCAGTTTATTTGTTGCCCCGCTTTTTTCGCCATCCGGTAGAACAGCCGTCGTATATCGAAAGCGCCACTGCCAGTGGTGAAACGGTGGTGTTGGTGCAGAATCCTATTGATTTTGAGTCGCTGTGGGCGGAGAATGAAGATGTGGTGGCGTGGATCAAGATCCCCGGCACTGCCATTGATTATCCTGTTTTGCAGGCATCGCCGGAAGAGAAGGAGAGCTTTTATCTTGATCATGGGATGGATAAGCAGTACCGCCGTGCCGGCTGTATCTATATTCAAAAGATGAATGCCAAGGGATTTACGGATCCCAATACGGTTTTGTACGGACACTACATGGCGAACGGTTCTATGTTTGCTGATCTGCACCAGTTTCGCAAGGATGCTTTTTTTGCGGAGAACGAGTATGCTTATGTATATACACCGGGACATATTCTGACCTATCGGATTTATTCGGCGTTTGTTTATGATGACAGACACATTCTGTATTCGTTTGATTTTGCTTCTGATGAAGGATTTTCTGCTTTTTTGAATGATACCTTGCACCCGGCTTCTATGGCAAGACAGGTGCGGGAAGGCGTTGAGGTGACGACAACGGATCGGATCATCAGTTTGAGCACCTGTACTATGCGGGACAGTGAACGATATTTGGTAGAAGGAGTGCTGATCAGTGACCAACGAACCTATTGACAATTCTTCTCAGGAGACGATCGAGATCATTGAAATTCCGGATGATGAACCCCGTCACCCCCGTAAAAAGGGAGAATGGGAACGGCAAAACGCCAAAGCACGGCATGCCGGCAACGGATCCGGCCACAGCCGAAAAAAAGGGAAGAAAAAAGTGTGGCGTGTTTTGCTCATCATCCTGTGCGTATTGCTGCTGTTGATCGGCGGAATGGTCGGTGCTTTCTTTGGGTTATATTCCAAAGGAAAATCCTCGCTGACGGAGGACAAGCAACAGATACCTGTGGATATCCAGACCGTATATTATAACGGACGGAGTTATGTTTATGACGAGGATGTTGTCAGTGTCCTTTTCCTCGGCGTAGATAAAACAGACATTCAGAGTGAGGACGGCTACGGGCTCAACGGGCAGGCAGACAGCTTGTTCGTATTTTCTCTGAACACCCGTACCGGCGCAACGCATGTCATTCCCCTGTCCCGTGAGACGATGGTGGATGTGGATGTCTACACGGTGGGCGGCAGTTATTCCGGTGTGGAGAAGAAACAACTTTGTTTGGCCTATTCTTACGGTAATTCCGGCGAGGACAGTGCCGCCAATGTTGTGCGCTCGGTGGAGCGTATCCTTAACGGGGTACACATTGATGCTTTTGTGGCGGTGGATTTAGAGGGATTGCATCGCATGACGGATATGATCGGCGGTGTCAGCCTTACTCCGATCGAAACATTTCATAACGGCAAGACCTGGGTGTACAAAGATCAAGAGACCTTGCTGGACGGTCAACACGCCGAGCTTTATATCCGCTACCGGGATGATGATGTGGATGCCAATAATCGTCGAATGAAGCGGCAGAAGCAGTTCCTCAATGCCTTTGCCGGCAAAGCCAAAGAACAGATCGCTTCTAATTTTACACTGGTGACGAAGTATTATAATACTGCCAAGCCGTATATCGTCAGTGATCTTTCACTGTCGGAGATCACCTATATGGCGAGCCGCATAATCACCGTATCCGGCGGATTGCAGTTGGATTATCTTTCCATCACCGGTGAAACGGTCATGGGGGAGAAGTATGTAGAGTTTTATCCGGAAGAATCCTCCGTGTTTGAGGCTGTCTTGACGGCATTTTATAAAGAGACATCCGAACAGCCCCCCGCAGGCTCTTCGGATGTCCCGGCCGTAACAGAGCCGACCGACGGATGAACTGTCAGATGCCTGCCTGATCGGTCGAAAAAAGATTTACAATTTGTAAATTCTTTATGCAATTAAACATATTGTAGTCCTCTTGGTCAAACCCAAGGGGGCTTTTTTGTATAGCCGAAGGGAGCCGAACCTCGGTCGGTTTTTGATGTGAAATCGAACGCTCGCCTGCGTTAGTGACGGCGACCATAC
>JAZLKY010000348.1:0-1416 GCA_045597885.1 Acutalibacteraceae bacterium
CTTGCTGTCCTGCTCGGTGAATCCTTCAACGCCGTCAATCATGATCACGCAGACATCTGCCCGCTCCACCGCCATACGGGCACGCAGATTACTGTATTTTTCCACCGCCGAATCCACCCGGCTTTTTCGCCGCAACCCGGCAGTATCAATAAACAGAAAATCGCCCCACTGATTATGCACATGCGTATCAATGGCGTCACGTGTCGTACCGGCAATGGCAGAAACGATGCTTCGCTCCTCCCCGGCAATGGTATTGATCAAAGATGATTTTCCGGCATTGGGGCGACCGATGACCGCCACCTTGATCTCGTCGGTGTCGTCTGCCGCTTCTTCCTCATCGGGCAAATACGACAGGACCTGATCAAGCAAGTCGCCCGTACCAAGTCCGTGTACCGAGGAGACCGCCACGGGATCACCCAAACCTAAATTGTAGAATTCATAAAACTCCGCCGGCAGATCACCGGGGGTGTCACACTTATTCACACATAGTACGATCGGCTTGCCCGACTTCTGTAGCATGGAAGCGACACTCTGATCATTAGCGGTCACCCCGGAACGTAGGTCAGTCACCAAGACGATCACATCCGCCTGCTCTATCGCCAGTTGTGCCTGTCGGCGCATCTGCGACAGGATCACATCATCGCTGTCCGGTTCAATGCCGCCGGTATCCGCCAGCATGAAATGCCGTCCGCTCCATTCGCAATCGGCAAAGATCCGATCACGGGTGACACCGGGCGTGTCCTCAACGATAGACAGCCGTTGTCCGATCAATTTGTTGAACAAAGTCGATTTTCCCACATTCGGGCGACCGACCACCGCCACTATCGGTTTTGCCATAAGGGGATCGCCTCCTCTTTCCGATCACAAAATAGCGTCTGCACCAATGCCGCTCCATCGGTCTCCGGTACCGTTATCACCGGCACTCCCAATGTCTGTTCCACCTGCTCCAGTGTCACATCGTCCAAGAACACATCTTCTTCCTGACGAAGCATATTCTGCGGCAGCACCAAGCGATCCATCGGGACTTCTGCCAGTTGACATAACAGGTCTCTCCCTGTCACCAGTCCGGAAACCGTAATGGATTCGCCAAAAAAGTCATTGCGTATCGCCACCACCTGTACCTGTAATGACTGCCACCTCTTCCGGGCTTCTGCTACCAGCTCCTGTAAAAAAGGAGCGGCGGCGCACCCGGTAGCCAACACTGTCCGGCAGGGAGTAGGGGTGCCCTCCTGCCTTACCATTGCTTCCCGGAACTGTTCACGCAGGAGTGCGATCATGCCAACGCCGTTTTCTAATTGGGCATAGTCCTCATAAAAATCGCCGTCGGGCACCGGCAACCCGGCAAGGATATACCACTCGTCCGCCGGGTAGAAGACACGACTGCCGGTCTTCTTCACCATATCGTCCCCCGCCGCC
>JAZLKY010000349.1:0-12659 GCA_045597885.1 Acutalibacteraceae bacterium
CAACAATGGTCGTCATTAAGCCGAACAGCACCCGTTGATTCAGCCGGATCTTGGCGGGAGAGCTGTGGTGATCGGAGTTGATCACAAAGTGATTGATGAACAGCACGACCTGCAGGGTGAAAAACACCGCCTCGATCAAGACAAAAATTACACCCAACACGGTACTTGCATCAAATTCTTCAACGATCTTGACACGGAGAAAACCGAAGATATAACACAGTTCGTTCAAAATCAACTCCATGAGCAGAGCACCGAGCAATCCTTTCATAACATTCTTGTCATGAGCGGCATAGGCACGGTAGATGCACAGTGCCAAAATCCCCTGGATGACATAGATCGGTTGCTGAACATCAGGCGATCCACTGATCAAAAAGAAGGATACGCCGCAGACAATACCGGCAGCCAATGCTACAATGGCAAATTTTTGCATATTTTTTGTGTTTCTGAAAAAATTTTTCATCTGTCTTCTCTCTTTTCCTTGTATTCTTCGCATAGGATATTATTGTCAATACAGACCAAACAGCAAAGGCTGCCGCAAATCGGAACAACACCGGCGTACCAATCCGTACTTGACGGGCTTACCGTTGACTAATATTTATCACAGTTTTAAAGCCCGTTTTTCGTGACTTGACTATATCTGAGGTGAGTGATATAAGGACAGTTCTGCAGAGCTTTCTCAGCAGGAGCAAGACGGGCCGTCGCCATTTTCTGCCGATCGCAATTGGGACACAAACCCGTTGCGGCATCAGTAGGAGTGCCGCATTTTCCGCAAAACAGATCCATATCATTCTCCTAATTTCATTTGATGATCATCACACACGGTCAACCGCCCAATGGGGAACCGCATTTGATACAGAACCTGGAATCCACCATGTTGTCACACCCGCAAGCGGGACAGATCCTCGCCGCCGGCGCTTCATCAGCCGGCGTGTCCGTGACCGGAGCATCCACGACCGGCTCTTCGGCGGCTGGCTCACTGTCGACCGCCGGGGCTGTCCCGGCCGCTCCCACCTTAGCACCGCAATGCGTACAAAACAGCACATCAGAAGCCAAAGGAACACCGCAGGCGGAACAAGTCCTCACTGCCGGTGTTTCATCAGCCGGCGTGTCCGTGACCGGAGCATCCACGACCGGCTCTTCGGCGGCCGGCTCACTGTCGACCGCCGGGGCTGTCCCGGCCGCTTCCACCTTAGCACCGCAATGTGTACAAAACAGCACATCAGAAGCCAAAGGGGTGCCGCATCTGGTACAGAAGCGACCCGTCGGTGCGCTCGGTGAGGTCACTCTCGAACCGCAACTACTGCAAAACTGTGATCCGGTGGGAACATCACTACCGCAATGCGGGCAGGAAAGAACGCCTTTGATCTTTTTGATCTGATCGGAATAACTGTTGATCTTCGCCTGGGCTTCCTTGATCGACATAATGAACTGTTCAAAAGCAGGCTCATAAGAATCGGCATGTAACTCAAAATACCGCTTCCCGATCTCGGCGGTGATCGAGGCGATCCGCTTCTCCTCGTCGGTGATCATACTATTCAGTCGGATCGTTTCCGCCGTGTCCTTTGTCTTCTGAACCACACCCTGACTGGTCTGGGAAATCTTCTTGCCCAAATCTTCAAAAAATGCCATTCGGTTTGCCTCCTGTCACTTGATTTTTTCGCCATTATTCCCCACAGAAAATCAACTGGATCCTACGGGTGTCTGCCCTTGCATTAACCTACATAAACCATACCCGAAACCGGTTCGCAATGACATGGGGGTAATATGGACGGGGATCACAGTGCGGTCCACGTAATCTGTTTTTCTACTCATTCGTCGGCGGTCTTCAACAGTGCCGCTCTGACCACCGGCAGGAGCGCAGGCGATACCGACAATTCGTCGATACCGATTTTCAGAAAGCGGGCAGTCATAGCGGTATCCGTCGCCAGTTCACCGCAGATACCGATGGGGATACCCGCCTTGTGCGCATGATCGGCGGCGATGGCGATGAGCCGCAGTACCGCCTCGTGTCTGGCATCAAAATAGTCATCCAGCGTGCCGTTCTGCCGGTCCAGTGCCAGCGTATACTGTGTCAGATCGTTTGTCCCGACCGAGAAAAAATCGACCAACGGCGCCAGCCGGTCAGCAATCATCACGGCGGCGGGCGTTTCGATCATGATACCGAGCGGCGGAATACGGCAGGGGATGCCCGCCGCCTGCAATTCTGTCGCCGTTTGTTCTACCGTGCGGCGCAGTTTTTTCACTTCCCACTCGGAAGCGGTCATGGGGAACATGATAGAAAGTGCTCCCTCTGCCGCCGCACGGAGCAGTGCCCGCAATTGGGTGCGGAAGATGTCCGGATTGGCAAAACTCAACCGGATGCCCCGACAGCCGAGCGCCGGATTCTCTTCGTCCGGCAGGGGCAGGGCATCGGTACGCTTGTCTGCCCCGATATCCATCGTGCGGATGATGACCTTTTTGCCCCCGGCATTGCGCAGTGCCTCGGTATAGGCAAGGAACTGTTCTTCCTCGTCGGGAAGTGTCTGCCGTCCCATGAACAAAAACTCGGTGCGGAACAGTCCCACACCGTCAGCGCCGTCCAAGACGGCTTTTGCCTCTGCCGGGGTGCTAATGTTAACACAAAGTTCGAGCGGAAGCGCTTTGTCTGTCGGTAACATTGCCACTGCCCGGCGGCGCTCATTGACCGTTTCCTGCGCCTGCCGGAGAGTATCGGTGTCCGGTTCAACAATGAGCAGTCCCCGGTCGCCATCGACGATCACCGTCATGCCGGAACGCAAAGCAGTCAATTCGACCCCGGCATGAACAATGGCGGGGATACCCCGTGACCGTGCTAAAATGGAAGCATGAGAATTGACCGCCCCGCCGACGGTGACAGCCGCAAGGACTTGATCTTTGTCAAATCCCATGATATCACCCGGCAGCAGTTCTTCTGCGATCAATATCACCGGGCTGTCGGGGACAATTTCTTCCGTCGTACCGGTCAGACACTGCACCAGCCGCCGGGAGATATCCCGCACATCCGCCGCCCGTGCCCGCATATAGTCATCATCCATCTGCCCGAACATGGCGGCGAACTGCTCTCCTGCCCGGTCAACGGCGGCTTCGGCGCTGACGTCCTCTGCTTGCAGGGTGTCACGGATGGCATCCAGGTAGTCTTCATCTTCAAGCATCATCTGATGGATCTCAAAGATAGATGCCGTTTCTTCTCCCTCCTGCGCCAGCGTACGGCGATAGAGGTCTTTTAGTTGTTTCTGTGCCTGTGCGATCGCCGTCATTACCCGTTCCCACTCGCTGTCGGCACCGCCGCCCTGTTTTGCGGCGGTGATATCCTGCCCACGAATGACGAGGATCTGCCCGACGGCGATGCCGGGACAAACCGTCTTTCCTTTTGCTGTGATCATATGTTTTCCCTCACAGATCTTTTTCAGAGGTTGCTCTCAAAAAAGGTCTGCATTGCCGGGGCGCAGACCGTTTCGTCCGCACCCTCGACGGTTACGGTGATCTTCGTACCGCTTTTGATGCACAGCCCCATCAGTGCCATCAGTTTTGTTGCCTCTGCCGATTTTTCACCGACGGATACCGTGATCTTACTGGCGTACTGTTTGGCTTCTTTTACCAATGCACCCGCCGGGCGGGCGTGAAGACCGATTTCGTCTTTGATCACATAGTCAAATGTTTGCATGATTAAATGTACCCCACATTCTCGGTCAGAATTTGGATTGATTATTGGTGTCGGTCGCTTGATTTTTCACCGTTTCCAGATCATCCCCGCACAGCGAAGACAGCGAAGCGGCGATCGCCCCCTCGGCAATGGGGCAGTCAAGCATGATCACATCGGGATAGCCGAGATCCTCGATCACCATCTCGGTGGTCATAACGGCACTGCCCATATCCGCCAGCACCACGACACCGTCCGTGCCGTGAACGGCGGTGATCGCCTCTTTGATCCGTTCATAATCGGTGCCGTAGCCGCCGTCCGGCGCACCGCCGGCAGCCACGACAGGACAGCCGTCCGCCATGATCCGAGTGGCATCGACCACTCCTTCTGCCAGCAGTTTACTGTGGGATACGATGACGATTCCTACCACGGTTTCTCCTCCTTACAGTGCTTCCAGCACGGCTTCCAACAGATAGGTGAACGATACCGCACCGGGATCAGCGTGTCCGATGCTGCGCTCCCCGATATAACTGGCACGTCCCTTGGTGGCGGCGATGGTTTTAGTGAATTCGACACCGTCCCATCCCGCCTGTACGCCTGCCGCTATCGCTTCTTTGGCGGTCTGTCCGGCGGCAAGCGCCTGCCCGATGGCTTCCTGTGCGGGGATCATCGCATCCAGCATGGTCTTTTCGCCACGGGTGGCTTTGCCCCGCATCATGATGCCCTCGACCGATGCTTTCAGACAAGCAAGCAGGTCACCCGTATCCATTTCTTCTTTTCCTGCCATGACCATGCCGGACTTCATGAACGCCGTCCCGTACAGTGGGCCGGCAGAACCTGCCACCACCGATACCAGTGTCATGCCGACCGTTTTCAGCACTGTGCCGATATCCTTGTCCGCCAAAGCGGGCAGTTTTTCCTTTGCGGCGGCAAATCCCCGCGCCATATTGATGCCGTGATCGCCGTCTGCAATAGCGTTGTCCAACTCGGTCAGATACGCCTTGTGTTCTTCCATCTTGCTGCCCATCGCCGTCAACACGGCAAACACTTGCTGTTTGTTCATGTTGACTCCTTTACGCTTTGTATGCCGGGGTATCGACCGGGGCATCCAGCAATTCTTTCATCTGATCGTCCAGTTTGAGCAGGGTGACAGACAGTCCCTCCTGCTCCAGTGATGTCATGTAGTTGCCGACCAAAGTCTTGTACACCTTGATACCTTTCGCCGCCAGCACCTCATGGGCATGGGCGTTGGCGATGTACAGTTCCATCAGTGGTGTGCCGCCGGAGCCATTGACGAGCAGTGCAACCTCACTGCCGGAGAAGTCGAGATCGGCAAGGATCTTGTCAAGCAGAACATCCACGATCTCGTTGACGGGTTTGAGTTTGTCCCGATAGATACCGGGTTCGCCGTGGATGCCAATGCCCACTTCCATCTCGTCCTCTGCCAGCTCGAATCCGGGCACGCCGGCGGCGGGAATGGTACTGGGGTTGATCGCGACGCCCATCGTGCGGACGTTGGCAATAGCTTTTTCGGCAACGGCTTTCACTTCTTCGAGTGAAGCGCCGGTCTCTGCCAGCGCACCGGCGATCTTTTCGACCAGCACCGTGCCGGCAACGCCACGGCGACCGACGGTGTACAGGCTGTTATCCACTGCCACATCGTCAGCGGTGACGACCTGCTCGACCGTGATCCCGTCCATACCCGCCATCTCCCGTGCCATATCGAAGTTCATGATATCGCCGGTGTAGTTCATGATAATTGCCAGCACACCCTTGTCGGTGGCGATGGCTTTCATCCCCTCATAGATACGATCGGCGGAGGGAGAGGAATAGATGGCACCTGCCGCCACAGCATCAACCATACCCGTGCCGATATATCCGGCGAAGGACGGCTCATGTCCACTGCCGCCGCCGGTGATGATGGCGACCTTGCCTTCTTTCTTTTCCTTGCGGACAAGCACACTGCCGCAGTCCAGTTCTTTGAGGGACGGGTATGCCGCCAGCATACCGTCGATCATCTGCCGTTCGACCTGTTCGGGATCATTGATGAATTTTTTCACAGTACATATCTCCTTCTTCTGATCGATCTTTTTATATTTTACCACCTTTTTTTGCCGATTGCAACAAGATATGGAAAAAAACTTGACATCTGCCCTTTTCAGTGGTAAACTGTGATAAATCGTTGATGGGGAGGGCTTCTGCCACCGTTTCTCCAGAGAGCATCCGGTTGCTGAAAGGGATGTGTCACGGACAGAAAACGCCTACCGCCCCGGAGAGTGTGCCGAAACAAGGCACGCCGGTTGACACCGTTATCCGTTACCGAGCGCCGCTTGTGCGGCGGAAATTGGGTGGAACCACGAGGCATTTTGCCCCGTCCCTTTGGGGACGGGGTTTTATATTTTATCAGAGGTTCATTTAACGGAGGAGAGATAAAAATGATCAACATCACGCTCAAAAACGGCGACATTTTACAGGTTGAACCGGGAACGACGGTGGACGCACTCTGCCGCCAGCTCTCAATGGGGCTGTACCGCAACGCCTGTGCCGCCCGTGTAGATGGCAAGGTAGCAGACCTGCGTACCGAGCTGGATGCCGACTGTACGGTCGAGATCCTCACCTTTGACGATCTCGACGGGAAGAAGGCGTACTGGCACACCGCTTCCCATGTGATGGCGCAGGCGATCAAGCGCCTGTACCCCGCCGCCAAGCTGACCATTGGTCCGGCTATTGATGACGGTTTCTATTATGACATCGACACCGATGTCAGCATCACCCCCGGCATTCTCACCGACATCGAAGCCGAGATGAAGCGGGTGATCAAAGAAGGACATGAGATCACCCGGTTCACCCTGCCCCGGACGCAGGCACTCGAAAAGATGGCAGAGGAGCCGTACAAAGTGGAACTGATCAATGACCTGCCCGCCGATGCGGCGCTGTCGTTCTACACACAGGGCGAATTCACCGATCTGTGTGCCGGTCCGCATCTGCCGGATGTCGGGCGTGTCAAGGCGTTTAAACTCCTGTCCGCCACCGGCGCCTATTGGCGTGGCAACTCCAAGAACAAGATGCTCACCCGTATCTACGGCATCGCTTTCCCGAAGGCATCCATGCTGGAAGAATATCTGACACAGATGGAAGAGGCAAAAAAGCGGGATCACAACAAACTGGGACGGGAGATGGAGTTCTTCTCCACCGTCGACTGCATCGGGCAGGGCTTGCCTATCCTGCTCCCCAAGGGCGCCCGTGTCATCCAGCTTCTTCAGCGCTGGGTGGAAGACACCGAGCAGGAGCACGGCTATCTGCTGACCAAGACGCCCTTGATGGCAAAGCGGGAGCTGTACAAGATCTCCGGTCACTGGGATCACTATCTGGATGGGATGTTCGTGCTGGGCGACCCGACGGACGAAACAAAAGAATGCTTCGCCCTGCGCCCGATGACCTGTCCGTTCCAGTATCAGGTATATCTCAACCGTGCCCGTTCCTATCGAGATCTGCCCATGCGGCTCGGTGAAACATCCACTCTGTTCCGCAATGAAGACAGTGGTGAGATGCACGGACTTATCCGGGTGCGGCAGTTCACCATTTCCGAGGGGCATCTGGTACTGCGCCCCGATCAGTTGGAAGAAGAATTCAAAGATTGTCTGGAGCTTGCCAAGTATTTCCTCGGCACGGTCGGTCTGCTTGACAAATGCACCTTCCGTTTCTCCCAGTGGGATCCCGCCAACCCCGCCAACAAGTACGAGGGAACGGCAGAGCAGTGGGAAGAAGCACAGCGTGTCATGGGGCAGATCCTCGACGACCTGGGCGTGGAGTATTCCATCGGGATCGACGAGGCGGCATTCTACGGACCGAAACTGGATATCCAGTATAAGAATGTATACGGCAAAGAGGATACGCTGGTCACCATCCAGATCGACATGCTGCTCGCACAACGGTTCGGAATGTATTACATTGACGCCGATGGGCAGAAGAAACTGCCCTATATCATCCACCGCACCAGCCTCGGCTGTTATGAGCGTACCCTCGCCTACCTCATCGAGACCTTTGCCGGTGCTCTGCCGATGTGGCTGATGCCGGAGCGGGTACGGGTGCTGCCGATCCCCGCGCGGTTCCTTGCACAGGCACCGCAGGTGGCGGACCAACTTAAAGCCGCCGGTATCCGGGCGACCGTCGATACCGCTAACGAAAAGATGGGCTACAAGATCCGTCAGGCGCAGGTGGACAAGATCCCGTATATGCTGGTCATCGGTGACAAAGAGGCAGAAGCCGGACTGGTGTCCGTACGGCACCGCAAGGACGGCGACCTCGGTCAGATGACATTGGCAGACTTCACCGCCAAGGCACTGCAGGAGATCGCAACCAAAGAAAAACACTAAAGGAAATACAAGGGGGGGAAACCATGTTTTCACCGGACAACGGTCATGCCGCCATACTGGAGCGCAAGGGACTGCTTGCCTTTGACGAGGATCAGGATTTTACCGAACAGAAACAGCAGATCACCGATAAACTGCGCCAGCTGCTCGGCGATCAGCCGGAGCGGGTGCCACTGAATCCCACCGTCGAGTACGAAAAGGATCAGGGTACCTATATTGAGCGCCGGATCGTGTTCGACGTAGAAAAAGATGTGCAGGCGGTATGCTTGTTCTGCATACCCAAGACAGAAAACAAAAAGGTGCCACTGGTCATCTGTGTCCAGGGGCACAGCACGGGGATGCACAACTCCATGGGGCGCAATATCTACGAGGGCGATCATGCGGGTTCGGGCGACCGGGACAACGGGTTACAGGCACTGGAGCGGGGCTATGCCGCTCTGTGCCTCGAACAGCGCGGCATGGGCGAACGCCGCACCACCATGGTGTGGAACGAGGACGACAACGGTTCACCCCGGTGTCATGCAACGGCGATGGTGGCGGCACTGGTCGGACGTACCCTGCTCGGTGAACGATGCTGGGACATCTCCCGTGCAATTGATTTAGCACTGACCTATCCCGAAATTGATGCCGACCGTATCATCTGCACAGGAAACTCCGGCGGCGGCACCGCTACCTATTATGCCGCCTGTATGGACGAACGCATTGCCGTTGCGATGCCGTCTTGCGCAGTGTGCACCTTCCGTGATTCCATCGCCGCTATGCCGCATTGCGAATGTAACTATGTCCCCGGATTGGGCAAATATATGGATATGGGAGATATGGCGGCGGCGATCGCTCCCCGCAAGCTGATCGTCATCCACGGGACAAAGGACCCTATCTTCCCCGATATCGGTGTCCGGAAAGCCTATGAGATCATCGAGAAGGTCTACCGAGCCGCCGGTGTGCCAAACAACTGTGCGCTCGCTTCCGGCAACGGAAAACACCGATACTATAAAAAAGAGGCGTGGGAAGCCTTTGACCGCATCGTCGGCTGTGACAAACAGCAGACAAATATTGCCGTCCACCGTCATTGATTCAAGTGATAATTCCTTCAAAACAAAAGGGCAGAGATACCGTCCCCCACCCGGCGTACAGGAATACGCCGGGGTGGAAACGGCATCTCTGCCCTTTTCTTCTGTCAGATCAACCGAAATACCGTACCAAAGAGATCACCTTGCCCAATACCGTCACTTCCTTGGCGATGATCGGCTCAAAGGCATCATTCTCCGGCTGGAGACGAATGTGATCCTGCTCAACAAAGATGCGCTTGACAGTCGCCTCGTCTCCCAGCAGTGCCACCACGATCTCCCCGTTGCGGGCAGTCGATGTCCGGCGGACGATGACCACATCGTTGTCAAGTATCCCGGCATTGATCATACTGGTCCCCTGTACCCGCAGGGCAAACAACTCGCCCGGCTGATAGCGGTCACCACCGGAGAAAGGAACATAATCCTCCACTTCCTCCACCGCCAAGATCGGCAATCCGGCGGTGACTTTACCAAGCAACGGGACTCTGGTCACGCTCTCCCCCGGCAGACGGATCGCCCGGTTGAGTCCGCTTTGCCGGTCGATGTACCCCTCGTCCTCCAGCCGCTTGAGATATGCATGGACGGTAGAAGTCGAGCGGATCCCGGTAGCATCGCATATTTCCCGCACGCTGGGCGGAATACCGTCCTGTAACCGTTCCTTTAAAAATGTCAGGACCTTCTGCTGTTTTTCATTTAGCGGTTTCATATACTGTCTCCCCTTTTACCGTTGTTTTTATCAGTATAGCACATATGTTCGGAAAATGCAAACATTTGTTTGCATTTTTTCGATTTTTTTGTTCACAGGTTAAACAGGAAAAATTCATTTTCCCGTCATAAAATGGACAAATTCACATAGTATGATGAAATTGTACCTTGACGGTGATCCCCTCACCCGGCGGGTACAGATATTCTCCTCAAAACACCCCTCTATGAAAACGCCGCCCGCACCCCCTGCGGACGGCGTTTTCCATTCATAAAAAAGTGCGTTATTTCATGGCAGAAGCGTTTCTGTGTCCACCCGTCAAACTGAATTCGTGTCCCGCACTCCCTGCGTGCCATGGCGAACCGTCCGACAGGACCGGTTCACAATGACACCGTTTTTTTGCAGATGATCACACCGCTCCCGACCGTATCGCCCACACGATGATGGCTACCAACCCGGTCACGGCACAACTGATGACAGCCGTTGCCACTGCCATACCGAGCTTGTCCCGTTTGCCGAAATGCGATTCGATGACCGACAGCCGTGTGTCGATCTTGTGCAACACTTCGATGAGATCGCAGTTTTTGCGCTCACACTCCGAACGGACAACGCACACTTCTTTTGCTCGCTTTACGGCGGCGGTAATGATCTCTTCCTCTGTCATGGCATGATCCTCCTCACAACACGATCCACCCGGTCACATACAGCCCGGCAGGTTTCTTGCCCACCCGTTCCGGCTTGTTCGTGATACGGTACTTGCCGTTGATCTTCTGCCCATCGTAGATGTAGTATTTGCCGGTTCGCAACACATACTTCGTGCCGTCAGATGAGGAATACAACTTTCCGTTTGTCATGTTGACGGCATCGCCCGGCTTCCATACCTTCGGTGTTGCCGGTGCCGCAGGTTTTGCCGTTGTCGCCGGCTGCTTCTGCTCCGGCTGATATTTCACGCCGCAGATCTCACACAATGCCTGTACCGTCTCCTCTGCCATCGCTTTTATGCCGCCGCCATGAAACCACTTGCAGTCCTCGGCATTGTCGTGGAAGAACAGCTCATCATACAGGCACACCATCGCCGTCTGATTGATCTCGTACAGATCGCCGGTCGGCTTACACCGCCACACATAGCCGTTGTGTGCAGTCAATGCCTTGCGGTATTTACCGATCACGGCGGCAATCTGCTGACTGCGCTTGTCCGTGTAGCAGTAGGTGACCGAATACCGCCCGCCCCCGGCATTGGTGTGGGCAACATAGTAGATGTCTGCACCCCACTTGTTTGCTTCTTTGGTGCGTGTCTGCATGGCGGCAGAACCCGTCAGCTTTTTATCGCCCCGCTTGACATCGAAGCCCAACTGCCTGAGCCGCCGTTCCACGATATCCATATAGGCATTGGCATGGATGTTCTCCCCGCACTTGTCCGGACACTTCGTCCCGTTGTCACTGGCGTGTGCCGCCGGAGATAAGTACACTTTCTTTCCCATTTTCTTTTCCCCCTTAATCAAAATAGTTGTCGCTGTCTGCCGGGCTGTCGTACGCCATCGCCCGTGCGCTGTCGCCGAATCCCGCCGTCGTCGGATCGACCAGTACGCCGAGAGCGGTCAACGCCGTCACCGCCATGGTAGCGTACTGGATAATGTCATCCTTCGCCACCGCCGGGACGATCCCCACCGCACCGAGAACGGTGTAAATACATGCCACCGCCGCCGGGATCACCGTCACCCAAAACACCGGATTCTTCAGCCGTACTTTCCAGTTGATCTTCATCTCTTCACCCCCCTTATGCGAACACTTCAATTTCTGTTCCGACCGGCAGATCACCGTTGCTTGTCAGTTGAACTGCCACTTTGTTGAACACGCTGACGCCGTTATCCAATCGGGCAATATGAGCATTGCTTGATCCCGATCCTGCCACCGTCAGTGAGGAAGAAGCATATCCTCTTGCCTCGACAAAATTTGGTGCCAAGATCGTTCCTGCCGCAAAGGAGTAGATATCATAATTGGAAGATATACTGCCTGGGACAGTTAGCGACATCGATATCGGTGCATACAGCCTCATTGTCAATGTGTCATTTGAAGAAAGCCCGGAATTGGCAGGGATCTTTACCCGTACAAAGACGATCTTAGCATTTCTTGATGACGGGATGTCGATCTCCACCTTTGCCGCCGCTTCGCTCAATGTTGTTTTATTTCCCACGATCGTCAAAGCCGGCTTTTTATCCTCTTTGCCGTTGATGACCGCCTGCGCCGCACTGTCAAGCCCTGTCAGAGGGATATCGGTCAGATCACTGCCGTCACCGTGGAACACCATCGGTATTTGTTCACTGCCGACATTGACGGCAGGAGAGGATTCTGATGCCGGTCTTATTCCGTTCATGTTGATAGTTATCACAGAGGTGTCATCGTCGTAATCGGTGTCCACAAAATCTACGCCGTAGTTTCCCTTGATCGTTGCCATTGAAGAAAACATTCCAGATCCGGCAAACATTTCCGGATTTGCGGCGGCATAGATCAGTTTTGTCTCGACCGTTTGGATACCGCTATCCACATACTTGATGAAATATAACGCATTCCCGAACACCACGATGTCTCCGTATTTAGGCACTGCTCCGCTTTTTCCGAATCGGAGCGACAAAGCACTGATCGGGAACACATTATCAACACCGCTTGGCTGGGCTGAAGCATCCCACACAGATACCGGCAGATCGTCGAATCCTTTTCCGCTATCGCTCAGATTGCCGTTGGCATCCAGCCCGGCGATATGTCCGTTGACAGCCCCGATGACTTTGTCCGCCTTGGTCTGTGTCGCCGCTTCTGCCGCCTCCTGCGCTGCTTCCGCCGCCTCCTGCGCCGCTTCTGCC
>JAZLKY010000350.1:0-4884 GCA_045597885.1 Acutalibacteraceae bacterium
GGCGACCGCCCCCGTTCCACCCATGCTTTCCAGCAAGGTGATAATGCCCCGCAGGGTAGTCGTCTTTCCGGTACCCGGTCCGCCGGTAAGGATCAGTGTTCCCTTCCCGATGGCAGATATCATTGCTTGCCGTTGCTGTTCCTCATAGGTGATGTGAAAATGGCGTTCCATGGCATTGATGCGAAGCTGCAGATCTTCCTCAGCGACCGCAGAAGCGCCGCACATCAAATGCAGACGCACCGCAACAAACTGTTCTGCCTCCAGCATACGGGGCAAAAACAGGAACGCCCTTCCTCCCATCTCCACCTCCCGCAGAGCAAGCCCTTCCACCAAACGGGAGACGGTCGAATCAGCAGCCTCTTCGGATATATCCAGCAATGACACTGCCGCCGGGATCACCTTATCACGGGGCAGGCAGGTGTGTCCGTTTGCCACATTGTGACGCAGGACAAACAGTATCCCCGCTTCCAAGCGGTTGGGATCCAGTTTATCTCCGTTGAGCCCCATTGCCAGGCGGTCGGCGTTTTCAAAGCCGATATACAGTCCGGGTGTACACAACAGATACGGATTGGCTTTGATTTTGATCAAGGTCGAAGGTCCGAATTTTTTCCAACAGCGCAGTGCCTGTGCCGGTGTCAGTCCGTAGGGGGCAAAGGTCATCACCACTTCCCGCAAACCAAACTGAGCGCAAAAGCTCCGGCTCATCTCCTGCGCTCTCGCCAGCGAAATCCCCTTGATCCCGGCAAGCTCATCCGGCGCTTCCTCCAAGATCCGCAGGGAATCTGAGCCAAATCTATCTACGATCTTCACAGCCGTGGACGGACCGATCCCCTTAACTGCTCCGCTTGCCAAATAGCGCAGGATCGCCTGTTCATCGGTTGGCAGACTTGCCTCACAGGCAGTGGCTTTGAATTGCCGTCCGAAACTGGGATGTTCCGTAAAATTCCCCTGCAAGCGCAGTGTTTCTCCCACTTGGACATCAGGAAAAACACCTACTGCCGTTTCCGTGCCGTTGTCGGTGTCCAGCTCCAATACCGTCCATCCGTTGTCCGGGTTGGAAAAAACGCCCGTCTCTACCACCCCAGTCAACACCTGATCTCCTTCCGGCATCCCTGCACCGACTCCTTTCCTATAATTTACACAACCGTTCCAGTTCCCGTATCTCGATCGGGATCACCGCCGGATTCTCCCGGCAAAGCCGCTCAGCGATCGTCTTTTCTTCCGTTGTCAGATCCGGCAGTACCAGCACCGCCGGACACCGCCCGTCTTCTCCCCATGCCGTCTGCGCCTGCAGAAAACGGAACAACGGTTCTAAGCTCGCCCCATCCGGAGGAAATGCCACTGTATAGCACTTGACCGTTTTCGGGCAATGATTCATCCACAGACAGATCCGTCGGATCAGCCCCGCACAACCGTACAGCGCCAGCAGCAGTACCAGTACCCACGCCGTCCATTCGCCTATTCCCATAGGTTTCACCCTCCTTTATCCACAAGGTATGCGAAGAGGGCTTGGGCGGTTATTCTTTGGTAGGTTGTCCGGCGGCATTGAACCGGCTGATGGATTGACGGTACAGCAAACGCATCAACGCCTTGCTGTTGAAAGGGATCAACGGATACAGATACTGACCGCCCGCCACCGTCTTTGTCGTCACCAAAACGATCAGCATGACCGCCATTCCCGCCAGCAATCCCCAGCCGCTCCACAGCCAGGTAAGCAATAAAAACAGCATGCGGAACAATTTGAAGGCATAGGTCAACTCATGGCTTGGCTGAGTGAAGGAGGCGATGGCAACAAATGCCATATACGCCAGTAATTCCGGCACGAACAGCCCCGCCTGTACCGCAAACTCACCGAACACCAATGCCCCTACAAGGCTCAAAGCGTTGCTTAATGAAGTCGGCGTGTTCAGACTTGCCAGTTTGAGCGCATCAATCAGCACCTCCACCAGGAACAACTGGACGATAAGCGGAAGACTGTTCGGCTCCTTGATCCGAATAAAATCCAGCGCCGCCGGAATCTTGTCGGGATTTTGCATCAGCCAGTACCATACCGGCGTAAGAAACAGCGTCAACATGAAAATGATTCCCCGTACCAGCCGCAGATAAGTCCCTACGATCGGGGGAAAATAATAATCATTTGTATCCTGCGAAAAACTGAAAATAGAGGTAGGCAGCAACATAGCGGCAGGGGAATTGTCCACCAGCAGAACGATCTGCCCCTCGGCGATGCTGGCGGCAGCACAGTCCGGCCGCTCGGTATACCGCACCCGTGGAAATGGATTGTACCACTGATGGCGCATCAGACATTCCGCCAGGCTTTCCTGTCCCATCGCCAACGCCGGGATAGTAATGCTTTGCAATCTTTCCCGCAGATCCCTGAGAAATTTTCGGTTCACCCGGTCAGCCATATAACACATACAGACATCCGTCGCTGACAGCTTCCCCACCGGAATGACTTCAAAGGTCAGTGCCGGATCCCGCAACCGCCGGCGGATCAGTGCCGCATTGAACAGCAGAGTTTCCACCAATCCGTCCCTTGAGCCACGCATCACCCGATCGGATTCCGGCTCAGACACCGCTCGCACCGGATAGGTTCGGGTTTGTGTCAGGATCACCCGATCCAGCCCCTCCACTGCCAGTGCTGTCGATCCCGACAGCACCTGACGGGTAACCTTGTCAAGGTCGGCGGTACTGTCCACTTCCGTATAGGTGATAAATCGGGCAATAAATTCCCTGGTGTCGGTACATCCCTCAACATCCTCCGACGGGATCTTGGCTAAGAACTCCAGCATTTTCTCAAGCACTTCGTCTTTAGTGAACCCATCAACGAAGAAGAGCGAACCACGTCTGCCACCCACGCTGACTTCCCGGTTCACCAAATCAAAACTGGCATCGACCCGCAGCTTCTCCCGCAGTTTTTCCGTTGTTTCGGTATAGGTCAAGTCAAACCAACCCCTTTCTGTCGGGGTTAGTATAGACAGAAGCGGCAAAAATATGTTTACACCAAAGAAATAAACGCCGCCAGACTTCCCCGTTGTTTGCCGACCGCACGGTGTGACCAAAAAACATCCGGATGGCAACGGGTACAGAGATCGGTCACCGTGATATGCTCCGGCAATACACCGGCGGCGATCAGTCCCCGGCGATTGCACTCCCACAGATCCACATGATACTTTCCGCCGCCGTCAACAGTCATACAGGTATCATCCATATAGTCGATCCCGGCGAATATCCGGTAGACAGGCTCATCCACCTCAAAACAGCATCGCCCGATGGAAGGTCCGATCCCCACCAGGATATCTGCCGGCTGACAGCCGAATTCTGCCGCCATTCGTTCAACAGTCACCCGTCCCATATTGGCGGCTGTCCCCCGCCATCCGGCATGAGAACAGGCAACGACCCGTCTGACAGGATCGGCAAAAAACAACGGCACACAATCCGCATATTGGGTACACAGGACCACCCCCGGCTCATTGGTCATCAGCCCATCCACGTCGGTATATGCCGACAGGTGGCGCTCAGTTTCCCGGTGGCTATGACCCGGCTCACGGACGATCCCCCTGCCGCAGTCTGCCACGGTGACACGGCGGACATTAGTGGTGTGGGTTTGCGCTGAGATCACCACAGCCGCTTCGTCCACACCAAGAGCATGGCAAAACCGGCGAAAATTTTCCCGCACCGCCGCCGGATCGTCCCCTCTGGTAAAGCTCAGATTCATCGAAGTGTAGATACCGGTACTTACACCGCCCAATCGGGTAGAAAAACCATGACGCACAAAAGGCAATGCACCAAAAGCAGGAAAAGTCAAAACCGGGATCCCGTCATCCTCCCGTATATGCAGTGTTTTGGATGTCAATTCGATCATTCTGAAGCCTCCGTTTCCCATTGCCCCCATTGGGCAATTGCATCGGCGCAAGCCTGCTCCAACCGGGAACAAACCGATTCTCTGCCGAAGCGTTCCACCGTTCTCTGCCGGATCACCTGACGATCATATGTCCCTGCCCGGAACAGCATCTTCTCCATCGCCTCAGCCAGCGCCGGTGCATCGTTTACCGGCACCAACAGTCCTGTCTCCGGCAAAACGATATCCTGCGGTCCGCCGCACATCGTACTGATCACCGGGCGACCGCATGCCCCGGCTTCATTGAGCACACAGGAGAGCGTTTCGGTGTGAGAAGAACAAATAAAGCAATCACAGTCATTCATGAACCGGGGAACTGCTTCCCGTGGGACTGTCCCCACCAGTTGACAGCACTCCGTCAGCCCCTTCGCCTCGATCAATGTCTGCAATGCCTGTCGCTGTCCGCCGCCTCCGGCGATCTTCAGGCACAGTGGCATATCCGTGCGCTCATGCAACAGGAAAAAAGCGTTGATCAACACATCATATCCTTTGATGGGGCGCAATTGCCCCATGGCGGCGAAAGTAAACGGCGCATCAGGATCGGCCTTTTCACCGATGAAAAACCGGCTTTCATCCACCATGTCCGGAATAATACGGGTGTCGGCATCATAGGGGCGCATCACACGGAGCAATCCCGAACCGACACAGGCGTTGACTTGTGCCGCATCCATCACGGTACGCAATCGCCTCCGGGTGGGAGAATCCTCCCCCTCTGTCACCGCAAAGGACGAATGCTCCATAAAGAATAACGGCAACCGGTATTTACGGCAGAGTGCCAGCACCTCATACCCTTGCAGGGAAGAACGCAGATTCACCACATCCGGCTTGCCCCATTCCTTTATCAGCAGACGTGCCATGCGAAAAAGCATACGCTTGCGTTGAAAAGTGCGTCCGGCTTCCCAACGGGGCGTATAATTGGGATGTATCCATCGGTAGGTTTCCACGCCATTGACCGTCTCATGGAAGAAACCGTTGTCCGTGCG
>JAZLKY010000351.1:0-6838 GCA_045597885.1 Acutalibacteraceae bacterium
CTTTGATGTCGAAATCGAGGTATACGGGGGACGGGGGACACCGTGCAACTGTTGCCACGGTGTAGGTGTTTTCCGCAAGAAGGTGATCCTTTACGGTAGCGAAGGACATGTCAGAGTGTTCAGCAGTGAATATTCACCGGAAGAGAATGATCGGCAGGAAATGCCGACGCAGAATATGCCGAGATGCTGTGTCCAGGTCGCTGAGCCGGTCATCCTTGATGCCAAACTGGCAGACTGCTGCGATCGTTGTCACTATGACTGCGGTGATTGCGGAGCTATTCCGATGTCTATTTGCAACCGTTGCGGTGGAAATTTTGTCGACAGCAACGACAGCAAACTGGTGCTGGTTTCTTTGGGTATCTTCACCATTGTACAATTGATCCGTAATGTACAGATGCTGGTGCCTGTATATGATTACTGTATGCCCAGCAAGGAGTGTACACCGAACAGTGAGAATCCCTGCGATCTGTTCCACAAGATGAGCTTCCCGGTCAATGAATTCTTCCCGCCCGCTTCTGAAAACGAAAACGGATGCGGCTGTGGATGCGGGAAGTGATCAAAAAAGAAACCCCTTGCCTTTTTCACTGCTCTGCAGTATACTGTGAGTAGGAAAACGGCAAGGGGAGGGGAACATTACGGCAACGGTCAACTGCGAGGATTGCGAAAACTTTGACTATGACGAGGAAAGCGAGACCTATACCTGTCAGATGGATCTCGACATGGATGAATTTGAACGCTTTCTGTTGTCTCATCCGTACGGCGGTGGACAGACTTGCCCGTACTACCGGGTGCGGGACGATTACCGCATCGTGCGAAAACAGAATTGAAGCGAAATAAAAAACGCCTTTGAGATCACACGGTCTTCAAAGGCGTTTTTCATATACGGGAAAATGACGGGAAATCGTTCTTGCCTTTTTGGGTACAATAGAGGCGGAGGTGATTCTCATTGGATCAAAGAATCCTGTCCGCCGAAACAATCACGGCATTCAAAGATTTTCTACGCCGGGAGGATAAAAGCGAAAACACGACTGAGAAGTATATCCGGGATGTGAACTCCTTTTTTGCATTCGCAAAACCCACGGCAACAACCGTAGGGGACGATGCCCACATTGTCCCGCCGATCGACCCGCAAACTGATAGCAACAACCGGGCGGGAGCTTGTCTCCCGCCGCCAAACGACCCTCAAATCAGCGGCAACTCCGTAGGGGCGAACTGTGTTCGCCCGCCGAGCGTATCGCAAACCCACGGCGACTCCGTAGGGAACGGGCTTGCCCGTTCCGCAAAGCATCCCGACAACTCGATCAAGTCAAATCGTTCGGTGCGGTGGTTTGATGAAAGCGGTTTATGCATTCCGTTTTGTGATTTTTTTCAACGGAACGGGCAAGCCCGTTCCCTACGGTCGGCGGGTGAACGCCGTTTCGCAAAGCGAATAGCAAAACCAACGGCAACAAATCGCCGAGACGAAGGGGAGTTTCAAGCATAAAATTTTACGGAGACGGTTTAAAAAACCGCCTCCGTATTGTATCCCTGGAGATTATTATGAAAGTGATATGAAACCGATATCATTCAATCCGGCAACTGACACGCTGATCGTTTTCTGCCGATTGGAACGCCACCTCAATGATACGCAGAACACGCAACATCTGTTCATGAGTGACCAATTGCTTTTCTTCTCCGGCAATGGCTTTGACAAAATTGCGATAATATTCGTGCACATCAGAGAAGGGACGATTAAGCACATAGGTGTCGGTCGTCACCTGATCCCGTGGCGCCATGGTCTTGGTCAGACCTGCGGCGGTCTCTACCGGCAGGACTTCACTCTCGTGCCAATATTTGCACTTGACAACCTGGCAGGGTTCACGCCAATCGGAAACCATGGCAGAGCCTTTTTCTGCCCGCATATAGAATCGGGGCATAGCAATGAAGTTGTACGTTCCAACTTCAATAAATGCCGTTTGTCCGCCCTCAAAGGTGAGGTCCAGGCGAAAGCCGTCATCCACATCGTTGTTGGTAATGTGATCAAAATGGCAGTCTACCGCTGTGACCGGTGCGGGAATGAGCTGGGTGATCTGATCAATCAGATGGATGCCCCAGTCATACAGCATGCCGCCGCCGTATTCCTTGATCCCTCGCCAATCGCTGGGAATTCCCCGTGAGCCGTGAATGCGGGATTCGATACGGATCAGATCACCGATCTCCCCGGAATCTACCAGTTGTTTCATCGCAAGGAAGTCCACATCCCAACGGCGGTTTTGGTGAACAGAGAATAACCGTCCCGCCTTTTCTGCGGCGGCTATCATACGACGAAGGCTTTCGCAGGATAGAGTGACCGGCTTTTCGCAGATGACATTCTTCCCTGCTTCCAAGGCTTGGATACAGATACTTTCGTGTTGATCATTGGGTATAGCAACGGTGATCAGATCCACCTCTTTGTCTGCCAGCACAGCATCAAAAGAGGGATAGGCGTAGATATGACGGCTCTCCGCCAAAGCGTTGCGCTCCGGTTTGATATCATACACACCACGCAGGGAAACAACATCGCTGTCCAAGGCATGTTGGACATGCCAACCACCCATGCCGCCGTAACCGACGACTACCAGATTGATCTTCTTCATGATTGCCCGAATCCTTTCGTAAATGCCTGTTTATCGCTTTTTATGCGGGAACGGTGCCTATCAAGCCCACCACATTGCCGCCGGCTTTTCGGTGATCATCACATCCTGCATGAATGCTATGGCTTTTTCCAGTCCTTGTTGAACGCTCATCAAACCGTCTTCGTGTTCAATACTGACAGCGCCGTCATAGTCGATCAACTGCAGGGTGGACATCATATCCTTCCACAGCTTGGTATCCGAGCCGTAGCCAACGGTACGGAAGATCCAACTGCGCTCCGCCAGCATACCAAAGTTACGGGTATCCAGTACACCGTTGACCGAACGGTTGCGGGGATCAATACGGGTGTCCTTCGCATGGAAATGGTATACTGCCCCCTTCAACTCTTTCAGTGCCTCTACCGGATCCATCCCCTGCCAGATCAAATGGCTGGGATCAAAGTTGGCGCCGATGATCGGTCCGACCGCTTCCCGCAGACGCAATAATGTCATGGGATTGTACACGCAGAAGCCGGGATGCATCTCGAAAGCGATATGTTTGACACCGTATGATTCTGCGATCTTTGCGGCATTCTTCCAGTAGGGGATCAACACGTCGTTCCACTGGTATTCGAGAATCTTTTGATAGTCATCCGGCCAGGCACAAGTCACCCAGTTCGGATAATGGGAATCGGGGCTGTCACCGGGGCAGCCGGAGAAGGTAACGACCGTTTCTACTCCCAACTTTTGTGCTAATTGGCAGGTGTTGACAAATACCCGATGGTATTCATCGGCGATCGCCTTGTCGGGATGTACGGGATTGCCGTGGCAGGACAGGGCACTGATTGTCAACTCATTCTCTTTCAGCAATGCTTTTAATTCGTCGATCTTGCTCTCATCCGCCAGCAGGGCATCGGGATCGCAGTGGTTCTGATTGGTGTACCCGCCGGTGCCAAGCTCGACCTGCTGAACGCCTAAACGGTGTAGATAGGCAAACGCCTCTTTCGCCGGTAATTGTTGCAGTGGGACAGTCAATACACTTAATTTCATGTGAAGCCCTCTCTTTCTTTTATGACGATCCGTACCGACGTATCCTCCTGTCAGAAGGAACTGTTTACCGGTGCGGAGACAGCACTGACTTTTTCACAATGCTACATATTCATTATACATATAATTGCTTTTTTTTCAACACTTAAATTGAATTTCTTTGCTTTTTTGTATATTTTTCTGTCACTGATACTTGTCATTAACTCAAACCTTTGCTATAGTGTTGATAATGGGAACAAAAAAACACTGTTGATTTTCAAGTTAGAGGGAGTGTAAAGTGTGACCCGCCGTTTTATCGCTTATTATAAGCCGTATTGGAAATTGTTCGTTGCTGATATGATCTGTGCTTTGATGATCGCCGGAGTTGATTTGGTTTATCCGTTGATCTCCCGTTATACCCTGAACGAACTGATACCGAGGAATGCCTTTGCAGCGTTTTATCTATGGATGCTGATCATGGTGCTGTGCTATATATTGAAAGGCGTCTTTCAGTATATCGTCACGCATTGGGGGCATTTGCTGGGTGTTTATATGGAAGTGGACATGCGCCGTGACCTGTTTTTTCACCTGCAAACGCTGTCTTTCCGCTTTTACGACAAAAACCGTACCGGCACATTGCTTTCCCGTGTGGTGAACGATTTGTTTGAAGTGGTGGAATTGGCTCACCACGGGCCGGAGGATCTGTTCATCTCAATCGTTACACTTATCGGAGCCCTGATCGTCATGTTCACCATTTGCTGGCAGTTGGCGGTGGTCATTGCACTGTTGGTGCCGCTCCTGGTTGGTTTTACGATCTTCCGCCGTCGGTTTATGCGGGAGGCGAGCCGCAAGGTGAAAGAGAAGATTGCCGTGATCAATACAGATATTGAATCCAGCATTTCCGGGGTAAGGACAGCCAAGGCGTTTACCAATGAGGGGTTTGAGCGGGAACGGTTCAATGCCGGCAGCCGGGAGTATACAGCAGCCCGGAAACGCTTTTACAGAGAGATGGCGATCTTTACCGGCGGATCGGAAGTGATTACTAATCTGATGAATGTGGCGGTGATCGCCGCCGGCGGCTTCCTCATCAGCCGGCAGGAGCTTGATCTTGTCAATCTGTTGGTTTTCAGTATGTACATCAACACTTTTCTTTCGCCTATCCGGCGGTTGGCGAACTTTGTTGAGCAGTATACTACCGGGATGGCAGGCTTTACACGTTTCCAGGAACTGATGGATACACCGCCGGAGATCGTGGATGCCCCGGATGCCAAAGAATTGGTATGCCGTGGGGGACATATGGAGATCGAGAATATCAGCTTTGCTTATACGCCCGGTCATACCGTGGTGCAGAATGTGTCGCTGGATATTCCGGCGGGGAAAACGGTGGCGCTGGTCGGCCCGTCCGGTGGCGGCAAGACCACCCTGTGCCATTTGATCCCCCGGTTTTATGAAGCCGATACGGGACACATTTGGATCGACGGGCAGGATATCCGGGAGGTCACGGTTCGTTCTTTGCGCCAGCAGGTGGGGATCGTTCAGCAGGATGCCGTGATCTTTGCCGGTGATATTATGGAGAATATCCGTTATGGTCGTTTGGATGCGACCGACGAGGAAGTGATCGAAGCGGCAAAGCGAGCGGAGATCCACGAAGCGATCATGGAAATGCCCGACGGCTATCGGACCATAGTGGGAGAACGGGGTGTCACTCTGTCCGGCGGGCAGAAACAGAGGATCAGCATTGCCCGGATATTCCTGAAGAATCCGGCGATCCTGTTGCTGGATGAGGCGACCTCCGCCTTAGATACTGTGACTGAGGCGCATATCCAACGGGCATTTGAAGAATTGTCCAAGGGGCGTACCACGCTGATCGTGGCGCATCGGCTGTCTACTATTCGTCATGCGGATCAGATTGCTTATATTGACAGGTCCGGCATCCGGGAGATGGGTACCCATCAGGAATTGCTGGCAAGGGGAGGGCTGTACGCCGCTCTTCACGAGGCGACCAAGTCGGTGCAGTGACATTTTTTTAAATACGAAAAAAAACAGAGCAGGTTTCTGCGATCGCAGAGAATTTGCTCTGTTTTTTCGGAACTTTTACAGTCCGCTTTTGTGCATTTTAGCGGTTTTGTCAGCAGTGCTTCTTTTCAAAAGACTGGCAATCGGTGCACTGATCCATCTTCGGATCGTTCTCATGTGTACCGACCTGGATGCTGTCGAGACTGCAGTAGTTCTCATAGCCACAGTGATTGGAGCAGGTGGTAACGGTACAGTGGATACTTTTGTTAGCGTTATCCATGATGACGGTCTCCTTTCTGACGGATTGGCCGTTTTTCAGCCGAGATGCCGTCGACGACCGTTATCATTATGGCTGGTGCAGTTTGTTTTTATACCTCATACAACTCGGAAAGTTTTCCGAAAGAATACCCGGAATCTTCCCATTTTGTCAGCAGATCATCTAATATGGCGGCATTGGTGGCAGAGGTGCTGTGCAGCAGTACGATGGCACCGGGGTGGATGCGGGAGAGCAGCTTGTCATAGGCTTGTTGGGCAGTCGGCTGATTATCCGTATACCAATCGACATATGCCAAACTCCAAAAGAAGGTGGTGTACCCCATCTCGCACGCCATTGTCAGATTGGATTCGCTGTATTTCCCCTGCGGCGGTCGATAGATTTTAGCCATCGGTTCGCCGATCAGCGACTGATACTGTTCTTCTACTGCTGTCAGTTCTGCGGCAAACGCCTTTTTATCGGCAATGGAAGCCATATCCGGATGGTGGAAAGTATGGTTTCCCACTGTATGTCCTTCCGCCACCATGCGCTTAACTAATTCCGGTGCAGTTTCCAGAAAATGCCCAACAACAAAAAAAGTGGCGGATACCCCATGCTTTTTCAGCGCATCCAGCAAAGGGGCGGTATTGCCGTTTTCGTATCCGGCATCAAAAGTGAGATAAATCTTTTTTTCGCCGGGATCCCCCATATAGAAGGCATTCTTTTCTTTCAGCACAGCAGCCGAGGCATTGCCGACGGGAGTATCGCCGGGATTGGGGAAACTGAGTCCCCAGTTGCCGACGGGGGCACTGACAGAAGCCGCCGCCCCGGAATGCAGGACGGAAAAGGCGCCTATGACTAACGCCATACACGCCGCAACGGCAAATAATGCCCGTCGACGGTTCAGCATGATGATCATATATATCCCCTCCATAGATCAATACTATGGAGG
>JAZLKY010000352.1:0-10643 GCA_045597885.1 Acutalibacteraceae bacterium
AAATTGTCGGAACACAAGCCGTATTTAATATTATCAGTGGCGAACGGTACAAAATGGTGACCAAAGAATTCCGTGGAATGATCCGGGGGGAGTACGGACGTACACCTGTGGCGATCGACCCCGAATTCCAAAAGAAAATCATCGGTGAGGATGCTCCCATAACCTGCCGACCGGCAGATCTGCTGGAGCCTGAGCTTGATAAGATGCGGGAAGCGGTCAAACCGTGGTATACGCAGGAAGAAGATGTGCTGACCTATGCCATGTTTGATCAGGTCGCAGTGAAATTCTTTGAAAAGCGGGCAACGGGTCAGTTGGGAGAAGATCCGGAAGGAATGCATACCGCATCTGTGACGGTTACTCCACTGTAAGAAGGAATAAAAAAGAGGCTGTTAGAAAACGTAAGTGTTTTTTAACAGCCTTTTTTGTTATATTTGAATTCGATCGCCGTCGCCTATTGTTCAATTTCCGCCCAAATAAGCTTTTCTGACATTTTCGCTTGCCATCAGTTCTGATCCTTTGCCTGTCAGAACGATTTGCCCGTTTTCCAAAACATATGCCCGGTCACAAATATCCAACGCTCTGTTTGCGTTCTGTTCGACCAAGAGGATGGTAGTACCGTTGTCACGAAATGATTTGATGATCTCAAACACCTCATCAACGAGCAACGGCGAGAGTCCCATCGACGGTTCATCCAGCATCAACAATTTGGGATGACACATCATAGCACGTCCCATTGCCAACATTTGCTGTTCGCCGCCGGATAATGTGCCGGCGACCTGCTTCTCTCTTTCCTTCAAGCGGGGGAAGCGAGTGTATGTTTCTTCGATCCTTTTTTTGATATCATTGCTTTCCTTAACAGAATAGGCACCCATCAGCAGATTCTCATATACTGTCAGCTCGTGAAATACGTGCCGTCCCTCCGGCACCTGTGTCATTCCCATCTGCACGATTTTGTGACAGGGAGAGTGGGAAATATCAACGCCCTCATAGGATACCTTTCCGCTTTGTGCCGGGATCAGTCCCATGATGCTCTGCATGGTTGTAGTTTTTCCGGCACCGTTTGCACCGATAAGGGTGACGATTTCACCTTCATTGACATAGAAATCAATTCCCTTCAGTGCTTGAATGACACCGTAAAATACGTTCAGTCCCTCAACTTCCAATAAAGCCATGCTTACCCTCCTATATACGCTCGGATCACTTCGGGGTCATTCAGTACTCCCTGTGTGCTTCCTTGCGCCAATACGGTACCGAAGTTCAGTACGGTCAACTCATCGCAAAGTCCGGAAACGAATTTCATGTCATGCTCGATGAGCAATATGGTCATGTCAAACTTATCCCGTATGCGGAAAATGATCTCCATCAAGTCGGCTGTCTCATTAGGGTTCATACCGGCGGCAGGTTCATCGAGCAGCAAAACCTTCGGATTAGTGGCTAATGCCCGTGCGATCTCCAGCTTGCGCTGTTTTCCGTAGGGAAGATTACAGGAAAGATTATTCCTTTCTTCCTCCAGTCCGAAGATCCGCAGGATCTCCTTGGCACGGTTTTTCATCCTGCTCTCGGTATCATAGTAGACAGGAAGATGGAGCATACTGGAAAACGGATTACATTGGAACTCCGGCTGATTGTGAAGACCGACCATCACATTTCTAATAACGCTCATGTTGCTGAACAGCCGGATATTTTGGAATGTACGGGCGATCCCTTTATGGTTGATCGTTTCCTGTGATTTTCCGTTCAAACGCTCACCGCACAGAAAGAATGCGCCGCCGGTCGGTACGTATACGCCGGTAAGCATATTAAAAACAGTGGTCTTCCCGGCACCGTTAGGACCGACCAAGCCGTAAATCTGTTTTTTCTTCACTTCCAGGTTGAGATGCTGTACGGCTTTCAGTCCGCCGAAAGTGATGCTGAGGTCTTCAATTTTCAGAACGGTTTCAGCCATGATTTGACTTCTCCTTCTCATTGGTGTCTGAATCTAAAGGCTCATTCGGCAGAACTTCAACTGAGAGTACTTCGTTCATTGGGATCTTGGTGGGGATCCGATGCCATGACGCCGCATCGTTCGATTCTGCATCAGAATGCACCTGACGGGGGAATAACTTGGAATAAATACGGCGGAATGTTATCTTCTCTTTGATCGGTTTCAACGCCGGTGCATTGTTAAACAGAACGATGATGATCAAAATGATGGCGTAGATAAGCAACTTCAGTGCCGCCAAATCGCCGGACAAAGCACTTTGCAGTTTGAAGTTGATCCAGGTGATCAACGAGGCGGCTATGATCGAACCGTTGATACTGCCCATACCGCCCAAAACGACCATGACCAACACTTCGATGGAATAATTATAGGAGAAGAAAGAGTACATGACCGGCGTGGTGAAATGACCGTAGATAACACCGGCCATTCCGGCAAAGGCGGCAGAAATGACAAATGCCAACAGTTTGTAAAATGTAACATTGATTCCCATAGCCCTGGCGGCGATCTCATTGTCCCGAATAGCGGTGATCGCACGCCCGTGCTTGGAACGGATCAGATTCTGGGTGAGGAACAGCACAATGATGATTGTGATAAAGCCGATGATGTACAGGGAGGAGGGGGAATACGTTTTTGTTTTAAGCCCCATAGCACCGCCAAACCACGGCAAATTCTTAAAGATATTACGGATGATCTCACCGAACGCCAGCGTGACGATAGCCAGATAGTCTCCTTTTAACCGAAGCGCCGGCAGTCCGATGATAAAGCCGAATATTGCCGCACAGATGCCGCCGATGACCATGGCAATGATCAGTACGATCAAATCATTACTGATCACATTATGGAGAAAATTGGCACAGAAGCAACCGATATAGGCACCCACACACATGAACCCGGCATGACCTAAGCTTAACTCGCCTAAAAAGCCGACAACGAGATTTAAAGAGAGCGCCATGATGATACTGTAGGATATACGTGAGAGCAGACCAATAGAAGAGCGTCCCAAAATCCCGACATTGGAAAATACGATCATGGTCAGCAGGAATGCGATGATGATCAAATACGTAATAGCATATTTCCAACGGAAAGATTGCTTGATATGCTTAAAATAGGTCATCAGACTTTTACCCTCCGTTTCTTTCCGAGGATCCCGATGGGCTTAATGAGCAGGATCAAAATTAACATACTGAATTCAATGGCGGTTGTATAGGCACTGACCGCAGGAATGCTCAAGCAGATCTTCTCGATCAGTCCAAGTAACACACCGCCGATCATCGCACCGGGAATGGAACCGATCCCGCCAATGACAGCAGCCGTGAATGCCTTGATTCCCGGCATTGAGCCTAAGGTGGGAGTGGTAGAAGGGATCTGCAGTAAATAAAACAGACTGGCAAAAGCCGCCAATGAAGAGCCGATAGCAAAGGTGATCATAATGATTCGATTCACATTGACTCCCATCAGCTGTGCTGCCGCCCGATCCTCGGACACTGCCAGCATGGCTCTTCCGGTACGGGTAAATTTAACAAATATTGTCAGTGCTGCCATGATGACCGCCCCTACGGCAAGGGTGATGGCCGTTGCCAAACTGACCTGTGCAGTCCCGATGGTCAAGTTTCCGAGAGGAGGGAGGTTGACCGGTTGGGATTTTGCTCCATAAAACAACTGAGCGACACTTTGTAAAAAATAACTGACACCGATAGCGGTGATCAAAACCGCCAAAGGAGATGCTCCCCGCAGAGGCCGGTAGGCAAGCCGCTCAATGACAATGCCGGCAACAGTACATACGACCACCGACACTACAATGGCAAGGAGGGGATTGCCGGCAATATTCAGTGTTGTGAGGATGGCATAGGCACCGACCATGATGACATCACCGTGTGCAAAGTTCAACAATTTGGCAATGCCGTAAACCATGGTATACCCTAAAGCGATCAGGGCATAGATCGCTCCGAGGCTCAAACCGTCCAGTAGAATGTTCATGAAGGGATCGACTCCTTTGCGGTAATACACTTGTAAGCTGATGTCTCTTCGGCTAATAAAACGGATTCCCATTTTGTTGGAAATCCGCTTTATTATGCTATTCTGTCAGTGTTGATTCCCGATGAATCAAGTCAAATAAGGGATATTTTTATTTTTTCAGTTCCACGATGATCGGTTCCTTGGTGCAGGCACCGGTGCTGTCCCACTTCATCTTACCGGTCATGCCGTCATAAACAAATGACGGATCGGTAATCACGGCAATGACCTTATCAGCCAGATCATCGGGTTTGATCTTTACGTTGTCGACCTTAGCAGCCTTCATGGCCTCAAAAATGGTGTAGACCGCATCATAGCCGTCGGCGGCGAACTGATCGGGAACCGTGTTGAATTTCGCTTTGTAGGCATCGACAAAGGCAACTGTCTTTGCATCCGTAGCTTCCGCATTGAAAGGTGTGATATAGCGGATATTATTGGTGACAGAGGAATCGACCTGGCTGGCAATACCGTCAAATCCGTCACATCCGAACAACTCGGCACCAACGCCCTTGGCTACGCAAGCCTTAGCGACCAAACCCGCTTCGGTGTAATAGAAAGGCAGGAAGATAGCATCGCAGCCTTTGAGAGCTTCGACTTGAGTGGAAAAGTCCTTGTTGTTTTCCTTATCAAAGGTTTGGACGATAAAGTCTTTCTTTTGATTCTTCATTTCGGCATTAAATGCCTCATAGATACCGGAGGAATAAGTGTCGGAGGTATCATAAATACAGCCGATCTTGCTGAATTTGCTTACCAATTCCTTGGCGGCAAGGGCACCCTGATCAGGATCACCGAAGCAAACACGGAACATGGTGTCGCCTGTTTCGATGACCGGAGCGGCAGAGGCGGAGGGGGTGATAGCAAACAGGTGATCGGCAACGGCTTTGGCGGCAAATGCCTGGCAAGAGCCGGATGTGACAGAGCCGAGAGAAATTTGCATACCCTCATCGTACAGGGTATCATAAGCGGTAGCGGCGTCCTCGGCGGTGGCTTTATCGTCGATCATTTTATACTTGAACTCTGCGCCGTTGAGACCGCCTGCCTTGTTGATCTCCTCAACCGCTAACATGGCGCCCTGATTCGCTGAGATACCGTAAGAAGAAGCATCTCCCGTCAAAGGACCGGAAGCACCGATGAAATAAGCGCCGGAACTGCCGGCACCACCGGAGGCGTTGGCATCGCCCTGCTCGCCGCAACCAGCCAAAGCAGAGACAGCCATTGCCAGTGTTAAAAGAATTGCATACAAACGGATGAACTTTTTCATAGACTATACTCCTTTGTTGTTTTTTTCAACGGAAAAAATAAAAGACATTACCTGCAGGGCAATGTCTACTAAAGAGATCCAGGCACAGAAAAAAGTATCACAGCAAAACGATCTGTTATTTTTCGGATATTGACGGAATGCAATCTTAACTGAACCGAATCTTTCTTTATTCTTCCCCTACGATCTTGCTCATTATATCCCTGTTTTATACTGTATGTCAAGTGATTTTGCAAGAATCCTTTTGTTTTGTGCATTGTGTAGTTAAAATACCAAGAGAATATTATATTATTGGTCAGTTTTTTAGACATTATCGTCTCTTTTTCTGCAAAATATACGAAGCATATTGCAATAGAAAAAAATAATGTTGTTTTTTCATTGGATTTTATCCCTTGTCGGTTTTGGCGGAATATGGTATCATAGTTGAAAACGTAACGAAAGGGTGTTTTATCATGAAAAAACCGGAAAACGGTTTGGATCTTACCGCTTTGGCGGCGCAGGGGATCCCCACTGCCAGAGGGGAACGTGTGCTGACATGGCATGACGAATTTGCGGATTATTCGACTGTGGAGGAACAGTGGAAATTCCGCATCAATATGAACTCGACAGATGTCAATCTCGAAACCGACCGCCGTCATCTGGATGTGAAAAACAATCAGTTGGAAATGCATACATACCGGCTGGACGGCAGTGACGGGAAGCTGTTCTCTATTCCTATGGCACTGACCACTTATGACAAGATGGTCTTCCGCCGTGGATATCTTGAAATGCGGGCGAAGATCCCGTATCGCCACGGTACGTGGCCATCGTTCTGGATGCTGACCTATGAGCCGCTTATGGAATCGGAGCTCCGCTCTGAGATTGATATCTTTGAGATCTTTTCCAGCCCGGATACTGCTGTTTGTAATTTGCATAAGTCCCGCCGAGATCAGGACGGGAAGATCATTGCACGGGCGCAGCTCGATAAGAAGATGGTTTCCAACAAAACGTATACATTCCCGCATCCCGAAAATCTGAATGACGAGTATCACGTATACGGTATGGACTGGACCGACAAGGACATCACCTTCCTCATTGACGATGTGCCGTATACCACGATCAGTTTGACGAAGAATTTTACGGATAATCCGGAATTGGTGCCGATGGATTGCTATCAGGACTATCACTATGTTATCCTGTGCAACTACGTGTTCACCGAGGGACATCATTGGCATCCGGACGGCTATCTGATGAAGCCCGAAGATCCCTGCCCGGTGGATTATTATGTTGACTGGATGCGGCTATATCAGAAACCTGGAGAGGACATCCTGGTCGAGTGATAAACATTGAAAGCGGACAAAACAATCTCCCCCTGCCATACACGGCAGGGGGAGAAGTGTTATCATTTGTGCATCGGAGTGTACCTCTGATTTTTATTTTCAGATATTACCGATTTTATTACCTGTTCATCGGAGTGACCCTTTCATCATCATAAGTGGATGTTCGGACAGGTCCTATTTGTTCATCGGAGTGTACCTCTTTCAAAAATATCGTTTTGGTTTCTTAACTTAACTGTTCTTCGGACTCATTCCTTTCTGCACAGTATTGATGTTGTGAAACGGGTGGTGCATCCTGTACCATCGGAATCCGTCCCCTTTCATACCCGATCTGCATCACGGTTTTTTGTCTTGTTCCTTTGCTTCGTCTTTAGTATAAACAAAAAAGACCCGTTTGTCTATTCGCAAAATACCCAAAATATGATCTGAAATTTCTACTAACACCTTCTGCACTCTTTGTGCTATAATAAAAATGTTGGGGTGTAAAGAACCAGACGGTTTTTTACGCCCTTTATCACTTGTCAGGGAGAGAAAAACAAATGAAATCGGTTATTTTCAGAAAATGGATCGTTTGTCTTGCTATACTGCTTACGGCATTATTATTGTTTTTTATTCTTCCGATGTTTCCTGCCGTGGCAGAATATGTATTTGCCCGTGGGATCTTTAGGATCATTGCGTTCCCTGTAGAGTGGCTGATGTCTGTTTTCCCTTTTTCCGTAACAGAATTGGTGGTGCTGGCATTGGTGCCGGCAGTGCTGGTTCTCCTTGTCTGCTGGATATTCCGTATTCGGCGCAGTTCATCAAAGAAAAAAACGGTGGAGCGGGGGATCCGTTTTGTTGCTTGGGTACTGGCACTGGTTGCTTTGGTGTTCATGGTGATGGATGGCGCCAATTTTTCCCGCTATCCTTTGACAAGATTGCTGGATCTGCCCGAAGAAGGGCGCTATACCGGAGAACAATTGGCGGCTGTGATGGCAGATCTCGGTAAAAAGGCTTCTGGCGTCCGTCTTGAATTGGCGGAAGATGAAACCGGTTGTTCCGTCCTGTCCGAAAGTTTATCGGATACGCTTTTGGCGGGACCGGGCTGCTACGATTCCTTACGGGAGCAATATTCGTTCTTGACATCCGGTGTCTGGCGCGTAAAGGCAGTCGCCTTGTCGCACCAGTGGTCATATACCGGGTACACGGGGGTGTATTGCCCTTGGCTGGGGGAAGCCAGTGTTAATGTGGATGTTCCCCCGTGCGAGCTGGGGCATACTATTCTTCACGAATTGGCTCATACGATGGGATTTGCCAAGGAGGATGAATGTAATTTCCTGGGATATCTTGCTGCTGTTTCCAGTGGACGGAATGATTTTGCCTATTCCGGCTATTTAGCCGCCTGGACCTACTGTTCCAACGCCTTGTACCGGTATGATAAAGATTTGTGGCGGCAAGTTTATGCTCAGTGCGGTGCGGGGATGCGTCGTGATATTAAAGCTAAACAGATGTATTGGAAGCAATTTGAAGGTAAAGTTATGGATTCTTCCCAAACGGTCAATGATGCTTTTATTAAGGTCAACGGTGTGAAATCGGGAACGCTGAATTACGGCGAAATGGTTGCTTTGCTAATGAAGTACTACGATAAGCAGGGATTTTTTGATTAGTGAATGTGTATCGCCCCCGAATCGGTTTCCGGCGTGCCGGTCGATCCGGGGGTCGTGTTTTCGTCGGCGAAAGACCGATGGTTTCCTGTTTTGACTATTGCCGGACGTACCGTACAGTTAAGCAACAAATTTGCAACAAATTTTTTATTTTGATAGCATTGTACTGAAAAACGGACAAGCATCAATATAAAATAGTATCAGACAAACGGGAAGGGAAGGTATGATCACAAAACGCCAAGACGGATATTAGCAAAACGAACATTTTTTCGATTTTTTAAAAAAACTATTGCAATTTAGAAAATGCTTGTTATAATATAAGCAGAACATCTGTTCGAATTGAAAGGTGGGAATAATCATGACAGTATTTGGTTTGTTGATTGATGGATTATTATTGGTTGTAATGGCGGGTATGTTTTTCTTTGGAAAGTTTGGTGTGACTCGTCAAATGGCACTTGCGCCCGGATTTGTAGCCGTTCTGGATGGGGCTTTTGCGTTGAAAATCGACCCCCGGCTGACGGTCGTCTTATCTTCTGTTCTGATCATATTGCAATTAACTGTATTGCTGGGTAGTACGATGCTGTTGTATCAGGATCGTGTACGGGCAAAGAACCGTGCGACACGCCGTCGCCGTCAACGGCAGTTGTCTGCCAGCCGGGCGGCATTCGAAGCGGCTGGTGAACGGGCTGTTTCTCGCCGCCGTGCTTCTGAGATCTGCGCATGATCAGAGTACTTCCTCCAGTTCTTCCCGTAATCGGCGGATGATCCTTTTTTCCAGACGGGAAATATAGGATTGGGAAATGCCTAACAGATCCGCCACTTCCTTTTGGGTGTGTTCCTTTTCGCCGTTTATCCCGAAGCGCAGACACATGATTTTTTTCTCTCTTGGTGATAGATTGTCGACACAGCGAAGCAGTTGATCACATTCTGCTTCCTGTTCCATATCTCGGCTGACAAGATCCGGATCGCTTCCCAGAATGTCGGACAGCAGTAATTCATTTCCGTCCCAATCTACATTTAGGGGTTCGTCAATGGACACCTCGTTCTTCCTTTGACTGTTTTTTCGCAGATACATTAGGATCTCGTTTTCAATACAGCGAGAGGAGTAGGTTGCCAGCTTAATGTTCCGGTCGGGGCAAAAGGTGCGAACGGCTTTGATCAAACCGATCGTTCCGATGGAAATCAGATCCTCAATGCCCACTCCGGAATTTTCAAATTTTCTTGCAATATAAACGACTAATCGCAGATTCCGTGTTATGAGAATGTCTCTTGCCGTTTCGTCGCCGTTCCGTAATCGGTTCAGTATCTCCTGCTCTTCTGCCGTTGACAGGGGAGAAGGCAGTACTTCCGTTCCGCCAATATAAAATAAAGGCTCCTTTTTTAGTTTATGTAACAATGATAACAGCCAGTTCTTTAAGCGGATAAACATGAACATTACGCCCTTTCTTTATTTTTTCTATGTTCTGATGGATCAACCGATCCGTTCGCACAAAGAGGGACCGATCAGCGCCTGATATTCCTCGTGCCCCAGTTGCTCACAAAGGGCAATATAACAGCCCTCGACCGTCATTCTCTTGCCGGATGTTGACAGGATCAGTTTCTGCGGGAGGAAGGCGGGCAGCAGTCCGTCGCCGCCGACCGATTCAAAGGGGATCACCCGCCATCCGGGCGGCAGATCAGCTACCGTTGCATTTGATCCGTCCAGGGTTGATAATGCTTTTCGCTCTGCCACCACAACGGGACACCCGGAGAAAGGCTCTGTCAGTTGATTGCCACTGTCATAAAAACAGGTCAGCGTGACTGATCTGCCATTTTGTTCTACGGTTATTTGATAAAGCGAGCCGCTCGGTATCCGACGGCGAAGCCACCATTCACCCAAACGCATGATACAGTAGCAAAGGGCAGTCAATCCCACCAAAAGCAGGGGAGGGACAGGATAGTACACGGTGCCGTTGTATACAGTCAGACCGATCGGCGCCACAAAAAAGTACAATGCACTGCAACACCCTGCCATTCCCGCAGACAATGCAAACAGCCAAATGATCTGTTTGATAAACCGTTTCTTCTCTTTTATACCGAAGGCGACCAGTGTCATGATGATCGCTATGGCAAGTTTCAATACCATTGAAAGGAAAATAGACAGCTTCGGCAGAAAAATAATAAACCCACTGATCCCTCCGCATAAACTGCCCAATGCCATGCGCCATCCCTTGCCGATCCCACCGGTGAGATATCCTACCCCGGCTAAAAGCAAAAAATCAATCCACCAATTCACCGCCAGCAAAATATCAGCATAAATCACCATTGCTTCTCCCGCCCTTTGCCTTTGATTATATGCTATATTTGCAGGCGGATTCTGCCGAATCTACCCGATGAAAAAGAAAAAGGGGGTGCTAAAAAACTCACCTTTTTTAGCAGCCCCCTTCAGGGTA
>JAZLKY010000353.1:0-13874 GCA_045597885.1 Acutalibacteraceae bacterium
GCATCGGTGGTATCAGTCTCCTCCACTCGCATGCTGACATTGGTTTCGATCTCTTTAAACAAACGGTCACGCAGATTACGAGAAGTGACATATTTGCCATCCTGTCCGGCAAAGGGGCTGTTGTTAACCATGAACACCATGGAAATGGTCGGCTCGTCGATGTGCACGAACGGCAACGGCTCAATATGTTCCGGATCACATGCCGTCTCTCCGATATTCAGATCGGCGATACCGGTGACCGCCACCAGATCGCCCAAGGATGCACTGTCACATTCTGCCCGATGTAAGCCTTCAAACTGATACAACTTGCCAATACGGGCGTTGGTCGTCGTCCCGTCCCGGTGGCAAAGGGTGACGGTCTGACCGTTGTGTACCGTTCCCCGTTCCACTCTGCCCACGCCGATCCTGCCGACATAATCGTCATAGTCGATGTTGGAGAACAGCAGTTGAAGCGGTGCATCCATCTCCCCCTGCGGTGCAGGGATGTGCTGTAGGATCGCCTCAAACAACGGACGCATATCTCCCTCACGCACATCCGGATCCAGCGAAGCATAGCCATCCCGCCCGGATGCATACACCACCGGAAAATCCAACTGGTCCTCATCGGCACCCAGTTCGATGAACAGGTCGAGCAATTCATCAATCACCTCCGCCGGACGGGCGCCGGGTCGGTCCACCTTGTTGATGACCACCACCGGACGCTTGCCGAGAGACAGCGCCTTTTTCAAAACGAAACGAGTCTGCGGCATACAGCCCTCGAATGCATCCACCAACAGCAGCACACCGTCCACCATCAGCAGGATGCGCTCCACCTCGCCGCCGAAATCGGCGTGTCCGGGGGTGTCCACGATATTGATCTTGGTGTCGTTATAGTGTACGGCGGTATTTTTGGACAGAATAGTGATACCCCGCTCCCGTTCCAGGTCATTGGAGTCCATCACCCGTTCCGCCACCTGCTCATTGGCACGAAAAATGCCGCTCTGCCGCAGCAACTGATCCACCAATGTCGTTTTGCCGTGATCAACATGGGCGATGATCGCCACATTGCGTAAATTTTCTCTTGTACCCATTCTTTCTTCGCTTCCTGTCTTTTGGTCAATTTGATCAAGATGTTGAGAGTTCGCCTAAATAACCTAAATAGTATACCACACTCTCCCCGGATATACAAGGAAAATTTTTTGGGGTTTTTCTTGTTGGCGTAATATTCTGATCCCTACGGCTGTTTCAACAAATTTTGCTTAAACTCGGCGGGCGAACGCAGTTCGCCCCTACGATTTTGCCGTGAAATTTGCGGGTTGCTTTGCGGGACGATTCAATGAATTATGCGGTTTGCTCTATTTTTCACGGAAAGAAGAAAAGAACCCAATCCTTTTGAAACCTTGACAACAGGCAGTTTTCAGTATATACTTTTCCTGATATCGACAAACAAGAACCACGATGAAAGAGGGGGGTTCTCGTGTCGGGCACAATCCGTACAAATGCCGATCTGCGCTACCATTTCCACCCGAAAACCGGGTGGATCAACGATCCGAACGGGCTGTCTTGGTTCGGCGGAAAATATCATCTGTTCTATCAGTATCTGCCCCACTCGGAATACCCCGACGGGACACCGATGCACTGGGGACACGCCGTCACCGACGATTTTCTTTCTTTCGAAGAACGGGAGATCGCCCTCGCCCCGGATATGCCGTATGACTGCGGCGACGTGTGGTCGGGTACGGCGATCGAAAAAGACGGAGAACTGTATGCGTTCTATGCTTCGCTCGACGAAAATAAAAAGCAGACGATCAGCGTTGCCCGCTCCCGTGACGGTGTTCATTTTGAAAAATATGCCGGCAATCCCGTCATTGCCGACTATCCCGCCGACGGCAGTGCGGATTTTCGTGATCCCGCCGTCCTGTACACCAGTCGTCACTGCTTTGCCGAATCGCCCGATTGCATCATCAAAAACTGCAAAGCACCGTTCGGCAAAGGATTTTCGGATGATTTTGTCGGTTTTGGATGCAGGAATGCTGACGCATTCCAAAGAGAAAACCGGCAAAAGCGCCGAATAAGCCACAGCCAACGGCGATCGGGTTCGGCTTCCTTCGGCTATGCATATATCAACGGCGGCGAAGAAGTGACCATCCATATCATCTGATAAGAAACGCAGAAATGAGGAAAAACAGTGGCATACGACAGAGAGCATATCCGCAATTTTTGCATCATCGCCCATATTGACCACGGCAAATCCACGCTGGCGGACCGCCTGTTGGAAAAAACCAACACGGTGGCACTGCGGGATATGGAAGAGCAACTGCTCGACAGCATGGATCTGGAACGGGAGCGGGGCATCACCATCAAATCCCATGCCGTGACATTGCAATATACCGCCGCGAACGGCGAAGATTACACCTTTAATCTCATCGACACCCCCGGACATGTGGACTTTAACTATGAGGTGTCCCGTTCTCTTGCGGCATGCGAGGGGGCACTGCTGATCGTGGATGCATCCCAGGGGGTGGAGGCACAGACGCTTGCCAACACCTATCTGGCGGCGGAACACGGACTGGAGATCATCCCGGTGATCAACAAGATCGCCCTGCCCGCCGCCGATCCTGAGCGAGTGCGGCAGGAGATCGAGGATATCATCGGCATTGATGCATCCGAAGCCCCCTGCATTTCCGCCAAGGCGGGCATCAATATCGAAGCGGTGCTGGAATCCATCGTCCGCCTGCCTGCTCCGGCAGGGGATGACAGCAAGCCTCTGCAGGCGTTGATCTTTGACAGTTACTATGACAGTTATCGGGGCGTGATCGTCTATTTCCGGGTGATGGAAGGTGAGGTCAAAGCCGGCGATACCGTCCGCATGATGGCAACGGGCGCCGATTTTGATGTGGTGGAAGTGGGCATCATGCGTCCGGGGCAGCTCGTCCCCTGCGACCGGCTGTGCGCCGGACAGGTGGGATATCTTGCCGCATCCATCAAGACCGTCAGCGATGCCAGAGTGGGCGACACCATTACCCTCGCAAACGATCCCGCCCCCGCACCGCTCCCCGGTTACCGCAAGGCAAGCCCCATGGTGTTCTGCGGCATCTTCCCGGCAGACGGGGCGCACTACCAGGACCTGCGGGAAGCACTGGAACGCCTGCAGCTCAACGATGCGTCACTGACATTCGAGCCGGAGACCAGTGTGGCACTGGGATTCGGGTTTCGATGCGGCTTTTTGGGACTGCTCCATATGGAAATCATCCAGGAACGGCTGGAGCGGGAATACGATCTCGATCTGATCACCACCGCCCCCAGTGTCATCTACCGCATCACCCTCACCGATTCTACCGTGTTGATGGTGTCCAACCCATCCAACTACCCTGATCCCACTCTGATCGCCATGGCGGAAGAACCGATGGCGGAAGCCCATATCTTTGCCCCCAACGACTATGTCGGCAACATCATGGAACTGTGCCAGGAACGGCGGGGCATATTCAAGGATATGAAATATCTCGATCCCACCAGAGTGGACATCCACTATGAGTTGCCGCTCAACGAGATCATTTATGACTTTTTCGATGCGCTCAAATCCCGGACGAAGGGCTACGCCAGTTTTGACTATGAACTGAAGGAATATGTCAAGAGCGATCTGGTCAAACTGGATATCCTGCTCAACGGGGAAACGGTGGATGCGCTGTCCTTCATCCTGTTTGCGGGCAACGCCTATGCCCGTGCAAGAAAAATGTGCGAAAAGTTGAAAGAAAACATCCCCCGTCAGTTGTTCGAGGTGCCGATCCAGGCGGCAGTCGGCGGCAAGATCATCGCCCGTGAGACCGTCAAGGCAGTCCGCAAGGATGTGCTTGCCAAGTGCTACGGCGGCGATATCACCCGGAAGAAGAAACTGCTCGAAAAACAGAAAGAGGGCAAAAAACGGATGCGTCAGCTCGGCAGTGTCGAGGTGCCGCAGGAAGCGTTCATGGCAGTGCTGAAGCTGGACGATGAATAACAAAAACAACAAAGCCCTTTATCAATATTCAAACACAGAACCGACAGCCATTCGTATGACTGTCGGTTCTGTTATATATGATCTTTCCCGTCAGTGCAACGGCAGATGCCGCTTTTGGTCACGCACCGACGGGAAAGGCGGGGAACAAGAGCAAGTAAAAGTAACAGCGAACGCTAAAACAATTATGCATTATAAATTATCTAACTGCCGATCGGCTGCTGACGGTACGACCGAGGTGTCACGCCTACCGTCCGATGGAACAGGCGGGTGAAATAACTGCTGTCATTGAAGCCGCATTCCAGAGCGATCTGCGCCACCGGAGCATCCTCGGTGAGCAGGCGTTCTTTCGCCAGAGCGATCCGGTAGCCATTGAGATATTCGATCGGTGTCTGGCGTGTCATCTGCCGGAAAAAGGAACAGAAATATTTCCGCTCCATTCCGGCGGCGTGCGCCAACTGCGCCAGCGTAATCTCCCCGGCAAAATGCTGTTCGATGAAACTGACGGCATTTTTCAGCGCCTGTTGTTGGCTGTGTCCATAGGATGCCTGCCGTGGGACTTCCTCGTACAGATGCTCCCGCAATACCACCCCAAGCCACTGGAGAAGATACCCCTGCACAAACAGTTCATATTTCACCCGTTGTTCCCTCATGGCAAAAAATAATCCGTTCAATATACCGTCGATCTCCTCCGCCCCACGGGGGATCCGGGGAACGAATCGCACCGTGCGGCTGAAGGCTGACCGCACCTGCCGTGCCGCAACAGGATTATGGGACAGGAAGGCTTCCAAATCAAACACCATACATTCGTACGCCGCCCCGTCCGGCTCTCCCCGGTGGCAAACACCGCCGTTGATCGTCACCGTATCACCCGCCTGCATCCAAAACCCTTCGCCATCCAACTCCAGCCACAGCCGCCCCTGCCGCACCCGGAGGATTTCCGTTTCCGGATGCCAGTGAAGCATCATATGATACCGGGGATGCCTTTCGTCAACCCAATAATAAGCCGCCGGAAAATCCAACGTTCGGTGAGACAGTGCCTCACGGTAGGAAAGATAATTCATCCGCCTTCCTCCTCGCCAATCTGAATATTGTCCTACTTTTTCCCCATTATACTCCTTGTTTCCCTTGCTTTGCAAGAGTATAATTATATAAAAGTATAAAAAGGAGTGATCATATATGGCAAAGAATCTGTATGTCGGAGACTATCCCGCCATCGGCATCCGTCCGATCATTGACGGTCGCCGCGGACCGATGCGCCTGCGGGAGAGCCTGGAAGATCAGACAATGGCGCTGGCAATGGCGGCGAAGAAGCTGTTTGAGGAAAACATCCGCTATTCCAACGGTGATCCCGTGCGTGTCGTCATAGCGGACACCTCCATCGGCAGAGTGCCGGAATCCGCCGCCTGTGCAGAAAAGTTCCGCAAAGAGGGCGTGGCGGTCACCCTGTCCGTCACCCCGTGCTGGTGCTACGGTTCGGAAACCATGGATATGGATCCCATGACCATCAAGGGCGTGTGGGGATTCAACGGCACCGAGCGCCCCGGTGCGGTCTATCTGGCAAGCGTACTTGCCACCCACGCACAGAAGGGACTGCCTGCTTTCGGGATCTATGGGCATGAGGTGCAGGATGTCGACGATGTGGAGCGCATCCCCGACGACGTGAAAGAAAAATTGCTCCGCTTTGCCCGCACCGCCGTGGCGGTCGCCACCATGCGGGGCAAGAGCTATCTGCAGATCGGTTCGGTCACCATGGGTATCGGCGGCTCTATCATGGACCAGGCATTCCTGGAGGAATATCTCGGACTGCGTGTCGAGAGCGTAGACGAGGTCGAGATCCTCCGCCGCATGGAAGAGGGCATCTATGACCACGAGGCATTCGAAAAGGCAATGGCATGGACAAAGGAGCACTGCAAAGAGGGGCGGGATGACAACCCCGAATCGGTAGAATTCCTGGGCGAACAGCGCCGCATCCGTTTCACCCCCGAAGAAAAAGAAAAACAGTGGGAATTCACCATCAAGATGTATTGCATCATCAAGGATCTGATGGTCGGCAACAAGAATCTGCCTGCCGGATTCGAAGAGGAAACCGTCGGACACAATGCCATTGCCGCCGGATTCCAGGGACAACGGCAGTGGACTGATCACTGGCCCAATTGTGACTATCCCGAAGCACTGCTCAATTCCTCCTTTGACTTCACCGGCAAACGGGAACCGATGACCTTTGCCACCGAGAATGATATCCTCAACGGCATCAGCATGCTGTTCATGCGTCTACTCACCGGCAGAGCGCAGATCTTTGCCGATGTACGTACCTTTTGGTCGCCCGAAGCCACCCGCCGTGTCACCGGATACGATCTGACCGGCAAGGCTAAAGAAAATGGCGGTATCATCCATCTGCTCAACTCCGGGGCTGCGTGTCTGGATGCCTGCGGCGAATGCCGGGACGAAAACGGCAATGCCGTCATGAAGCAGTGGTGGGATGTGACCGAGGACGATATCAAGAAGATGACCGATGCCACTGTATGGTGCGAGGCGGGATTCGACAATTTCCGAGGCGGCGGTTTCTCCAGCCACTTTGTCACCCGTGCCGAGATGCCCGCCACCATGATCCGGCTGAATCTTGTCAAGGGACTGGGGCCCGTCATGCAGATCGCAGAGGGCTGGACGGTCAATCTGCCCGACGAGGTGACCGACACGCTGATGGAACGAACCAACCCCACCTGGCCCTGCACCTGGTTCACTCCCCGTTGCGACGGCAAAGAGGGCAGTCCGTTCTGCAGCGCCTATGATGTGATGAACAACTGGGGCGCTAACCACGGTGCCATCTCCTACGGACATATCGGCGCGGACCTCATCACGCTCTGCTCCATTCTCCGCATCCCCGTCTGTATGCACAATGTTCCCGATGCGGATGTGTTCCGCCCGGCGGCATGGAATGCATTCGGCATGGACAAAGAGGGACAGGATTTCCGTGCCTGTGCCGCTTACGGTCCACTGTATAAAAATATCCGGGGATAATATCGCATAAAGTTGAGGGGGATGTTAGAAAAGTCCGGATCGCAAAAAGGCGGAAACAGCGAAGACGAACCGTATAAAGAACATTTTAAATCGGTTCGTTCATTCCGGACATTTTTCCTACCCCCCCAAAAGGGGTCTGTTTAAAAACTTTCGTTTTTAAACAGACCCCTCGTTGTTTCCGCTCATTGTTCCCGCTCACACTTCCAGGCGGATGTTGTTATATTATTCCGATTTGAATTTTCTGAACGTTCCCACCGAATTTTTGAGAAAATCTGCGAGCACCAGTTGCTCGTACGGCGTGCAGTCTGCAAGGATATCTTCGATCAGTTTAACGGAAATGTGCGTATTTTTGATCAAACTGCCGTAAACCAGTTCATCAAGGGTGACTTCCAAAGCGTTGGCAATATTTATCAGCGTCGGCAAACTGACTTTTGTGGCAGCACGCTCAATGTGAGATAGATTTGACGGCTCGATGCCGGCTTTTTCTGCAAGGGCGGCTTGTGTCAAATTCGCTTTTGTCCTGTTTTCCCGAATCCGCTCACCGATGGCGACATAATTGATTTCCATATTTCATACCCCCGGAACAAAAAATCCTTTTTGTGTATTGTATATCCCATTAGGATATTCGTGTTATTTTAATCGAGCACGGAGAGGAAAGAATATGGTTTGCACATTTTTCGGACACAGAGACACGCCGGAGAGCATCCAGCCGGTGTTGCACCATGTTTTGACGGAATTGATCGAAAAACAGGGCGTCAATACATTTTATATCGGCAATCAAGGCAGCTTTGACAGAATGGCAAATGCGGAATTAAAAAAGTTGAAAGAAATCTATCCGCATATACGCTACACCGTTGTGCTTGCCTATATGCCGCAAAGAAAGAATGGTTTTCCCGTTGTCGATTATTCAAACACGATGTACCCAGACGGACTGGAATCCGTTCCGCTCAAATTCGCCATTGACAAGCGCAACCGCATGATGGTTGAATGGTCGGATGTTGCGGTCACCTATGTCTGTTGCCCGGTGGGTGGAGCGGCAAAGTTTAAAGCACTCGCAGAAAAGAAAGGAAAACAGGTGATCGAGCTTCAGCAAAAATGCCCTTGAAAATGTTTTTGTATTATAATATCCGCAATTTGAGGTAAAATCGGCAGAGATCCCGCTCGGATCCTTCAAATCAATAAGCACCTAGCACAGCGGCGTTTAGGATGGATTGCCACGCCTTCCCGATTTGCCGCCTGCATGAGGTCAATAAACATCAACGGCATCATATCAAAAATGCGTTCGGGCAGGCTCGCAATGACATCGTCCGGTGATTTACGGCAAATCAGGGTGCAAAACACGCAATTCGTTTTCGGTTTGCTTGACGGGACGGTCAAGACCGTTCCCTACCGATATTGCCGTAAGTTCTCGGTATGCCGCCATTGCCTTGGCTGGTTGGCCGGCGATTAAACTGTCTGTTTATAAAATATAAAAACACAGGGACTTTTTTCCTATCCCCTAAAAAATGCCCCGCCCCGTCCATCGAATGATGAGCGGGGCGGTGTGTTTATCGGTTATACGGTTTTACGGATGATGCGTCAGCAGGCGCAATTTTTCTCTTTTTTCTTACCTGCCACGCTGCATACGATCATACCTGCCAACGACAGTCCCATCATCACGATGAGCATCGTCATGTCGGTATCATCGCCGGTCGGCAGGGGCTCCAGATATCCTCTGCCGCCTTTTGCCTTCCATTTTGCCAGATCATCGGCGTTACCGATCTTGATCTTGCCTTCGGGATCTTCATAGAATTCGCCGCATTCGCACTCATAGTACGGCTTGAATCCGGGAATGTTGATGTCCGGCTTCTTACCGTCACGGGGGACAAACTGATGCTTGATCACAAAGTCTTTTTCCAATGTGCCCTCATAGTTGCCCATGAGCGTAACGACCGCCGTGGCGATACCTGCGGTTTCATTGTTCTTGTAGATGACGGTATAATCCTTGCCCTCTTCCAGCACCTTGTCGCCGTGGCGAACAGTGACCTTCGGTTCCGGCTTGTAGCAGCGTTGCTCCGGAATGTCGTCCATGTCGTTCTTGGCGGTCAGATCATTCTTCGGCAGGATGTTGAAGTCCTTACGCAAAGTGCCGACGTAGTTGCCCTTCATCACAATGACAGCCGTTGCTTTTCCGGCATCAATGTTGTTCTCGTAGGTCACATCGTAGTCCTTGCCCTTTTCCAGAACGGTGTCGCCGTCTTTCACAACAACCGGGGGCTCGATCGCCTCGCCGGTATACCGCTGATCGGGAATGTTCTCGACCGTGATATCCGGGTTATCCTTCTCCTGATCTTTTTCAGCATCCTTAGGCAGGATGGCGAACGGGATCTCCATCGTGCCGGTATAGTTGCCCTTGAACGTGACAACTGCCGTGGCTGTGCCGGCATTGACGTTGTTCCTGTAGTCGATCGTGTAGTCGGTGCCCTTCTTCAGCACCTGCTTGCCATCCGGCGCAGCAGTATCTTTGATGATCACTTCGTCGTCAGGCGTGATGGGCTTGCCGGTATAGGTCTTGTCCGCAATCCTTTCCGCTACCAGAGTAGGTGATTCCTTCTGCTGGTCTTCGGTAACGTCCTTCGGCATAATATCGAACGGGATGTCCATCGTGCCGATGTAGTTGCCCTTAAAGGTGACCTTTGCCAACGCCTTGCTGTCGTCTGTGGTCACATTGATATTGTTCGCAAATTCGACGGTATAATCCTTATCTTTGACCAGTGTCTGTTCTCCGTCGGGCAGCGTGATATCCTTGATGATCACTTCGTCCACCGGGCAATGCTCCTGTCCGTTGTAGATCTTCGGGCTGATCTTGTCGGCCATCACGGTCGGGGTCTCTTTCCCCTGATCCTCATCGACATCTTTCGGCAGGATGGTGAAAGTCTTCTCCAGTGTGCCGGAATAGTTGCCCTTGAGTTCCACCACAACGGATGCGGTATTCTCACCGGCCTCGATGTTCTCTTTGTACTCTTTAATGGTGTAGTCTGTACCTTTGACCAGTTTCACTTCTTTACCGTCGATGGTATCCACCACCACGGGTTCGGGCGTGATCTCCATGCCGGTGTACATCTCGTCCGGGATATCCTTGATGTTCGCCGCCGCCGTCAAGGTGTCTTTCGGCAGGATGGTGAACGGGATCTCCATCGTGCCGGTGTAGTTGCCCTTGAAGCTGACAACGGCCGTGGCGGTGCCGGCATTGACATTGTCCTTGAATTCGACCGTGTAGTCGGTACCCGCTTTCAGCAGTTGCTTTCCTTCAGGCAAAGAGGTATCCTTGATGACCACCTCGTCATAGGGAGTGATCGCCTTACCGGTATAGGCCTTGTCGGCGATCTTGTCGGCTTTTACGGTCGGCGCTTCCAGCTTCTGGTCCTCGGTGACATCCTTCGGATCAATAACATAATCGACATACGCCGTCACTTTATCGGCGGTGATAGATGCCCGGTATTTGCCGGCATTGATCGGCGGGGTCGTCGTCTTTTCGGACAGAGAACCACTCGCCGAGACCGACTGATAATTGATCGTGGGAATGGTCAGCCCGTCCGTTGTCCACTGCTCGGTAGCGCCGGACAGCACTGCCGGGAACGAGGTCACACCGTCATAGGTGCCGCCCTGTGCCGTGATCTTGATCGTGCCGGGGGAATAAGCCGGTCTGCTGCAGCCGGACTCGCCGCACGTTGCCGTCATCTGATTTTTGGTGGCATCGGTAGAGCCGACCGAATACACCCAACCGCCATGATAGTGCGGCGCTTTTCCGACTTCGGGAGAGGGCTGTTTCAGTTCCAGCGTGATATCCTCATACTCGCCCTGGGGATCTTTAAACTGGATCGTTGCATCGCCGTTGTTAGTCTTTGCGGTTCTGCCGGAGCGAATGTTTTCATTAAAGACAGACGCCTCGCAAACGATCCGCACCCGCAGATCGTGTCCCCAATACTTTTTGGTTTCTGCGGCGGCGGCCTTTTCCGCCTCGACCGTATCGAAGGTGGTGACGATCTTTTGTCCCTTGTTGGCGGTGCCGGTGATCACCGCCTTGGCAGAGATCAGTTTTCCGTAAGACTCCTCGATGATGCCCGCCTCGGTCACCTCGACCCACTCGCCGGCGTTTGTCTTGTATTCCGGGATGACCTTTGAGACCGTCAGCCCATTTGCCAGTGTATCGGTGAAGATCGTTTCGCCGTAGTAGTTGGCAACATAGGTGTTCAGGAAGTCGGTCAGTTCATCAACCTTATCATAGTTCTTCTGGTTGGGACACTGATACCCGTTGCCGTTGAGCACATAGTTGACAAAATTGTTGTTCTTATTGGTCTTATAGGGATACCCGCCGCAATCGTCTTCCGATGCCGGCGGCACGACCCATACGACACGCCCCTGTCCGTAGTAATTGTCCAGAACGGCCTTGAGCGCTTTCATCTTAGTCAGATCACCGTCGTCGCCGGCGATCTTGCCACTGTCGCCGTCATAGATCTTGTTCCCGTCAAATTCGAGGATGATCAGGTCATACTCCAATTCTTTACGCAGAGCATCCGTCGTCTTTTCGCTGACTTTCAACTGATTATACAGATAAGTGGCAAAGTCGGACGCCGCCTTGTGGTTGTCATACTCCATCGAGACCCGGCCCTTGCTGTCCAGATACTCGGCAGGGAACGTACTGCCCCTGGGGAGATCAAAATCCAACCTATATTTGTCGCCCTTCGGACCGTAGGTGTGTACCCGTACATCGGCATACCGGGCAATCACATTAACGGAGTTGGGGATCGTCTTAGCATCCATACTGTGGGCACTGCACCGGGTACCGAGGAACAGCACCTTGCCCTTGTTGATGTCCTTGACACCGTCGAACACAGAGGTGATCTTGATCTCCAGCGTGTCCTTGGCGACCCATTCCGCCGTTTTTGACCCGGAATACACCGGTGCGGTACTGGTGAGCGCACCGTCCTGTGCGGCATTGGGGAAAATAATGCCGGTGCTCAGCACCCCCGCCAGCAGGACGAGAACGAACAGGATCGGTAATCCCTTCTTAACCCATTTCTTCAAGCTTTCTTCCTCCCTTGTATTTGTGAAAACCTATAATTAGTTTAATTATACCACAAAAGAAAAAAAGAGCAAGGGATTTTGACCTTTTTTTGAAAATTGTTCAAAAACGGCACGTTTTATCCACCGTTTTCATTGCGTTCTGTTTAACATTTTCGTTTTTCGATACGATCTGCGAACAACCCCCATCTTTACGGCAAAACCGGTGTCGGCAACGCTTCTGCATTTGAGTTGTGTGTGTAATAAAAAGGGCGGTCGCACTAACTTCCGAAAGCAAATAAAATGTTCTGAAAAGTGTTGACAAAACCGATGCAGGTAGTATAATAACAGGCGGAGTGCGAGGGGAAGAGCGTGAAAAAGATTTTTGCATCATTGCAGGATTATCCGGTGATCGCCGCCGTCAAGGATGACAAGTTTGCACAGGCACTGTCTTCACCCGTTCATGTGGTGTTCTATCTCAATGCCGATCTGCTGACGGTGGCGGAACACATCCGTACGGCACACCAAGCCGGCAAAAGTGTGTTGGTTCATCTTGATCTTGCCGAGGGGATCGGCAAGGATGCCAGTGGTGTGCGGTTTCTCAGGCAATGCGATGTTGATGGCATCATTTCCACCCGTGCCAATCTGATCCGTTTGGCACACGAACAGGATCTGTTCACGGTACAGCGCTTTTTTGCGCTGGATTCGCTGGGCGTGCAGAGCATAGACAGCATTTTGGAAAATTGCCGCCCGGATATGATCGAGATCATGCCGGGTGTCGTCTATCGGGTGATCGAGCGGCTGAGCCGCAAAGGGCATTCGGTGATCGCCGGCGGTCTGGTCGAGACAAAGAGCGACGTGACCGATGCACTGACGGCGGGGGCATGCGCCGTATCCACCGGAAAAACAGCGCTGTGGTCGGTATGACCGCAAAACAGAATATCCGCAGAGTATTGGAGAGGCGGGAAGAAGCGGAGCAGGGATGCCCCGTTTATCCCTGCTTCTCTTTTTAGGTTTATACAAGGAGTGTTGACAATGGTTGGTGTGACTGTCATCGGGGCGGGCGTGGTCGGCGGGATGCTGGCAAGAGAACTGACAAAGTATCGGCTGACCGTCTGTCTGCTCGAAAAAGAAAACGATGTTGCCTGCGGTGCATCCAAAGCAAACAGTGGGATCGTTCACGGTGGGTACGATCCCATGCCGGGGACGCTGAAGGCAAAACTGAACACGGTCGGCGTGGAGAAGCTGTTCCGTGCGGCAAAAGAGCTGAATGTTCCCCACCGCCGCAACGGCTCACTGGTCTGTGCGTTCAATGAAGAGGAAGACAAGGCGGTAGAGGCGCTGTACCGCCGGGGACAGGACAACCGTATCCCCGGACTGAAAGTCATTTCCGGCGACGAAGTCCGCCGGATCGAACCGGGCATTTCCGCACAGGTCACCACCGCCCTGTTAGTGGAAAATGCGGGGATCATCTGCCCGTATGAGTTGACCATCGCCGCCGTAGGCAACGCCATGGACAACGGTGCGGAATTGAAAACCGGATTTGAGGTGGCAGGGATCAGAAAAACGGCGGACGGGTTCTGCATCACAGCGGCAGACGGCAGAACGGTCGAGACAAAATATCTTGTCAACTGTGCCGGATGTCACGCGGATCGGATCGCCGCCATGATCGGGGATAACTTCTTTAAAATCGTTCCACGGGCAGGAGAATATCTACTGCTCGACAAGAGCGAAGGGGCTCGCCTTACGCATACTGTCTTTCAGGTCCCGACCGTCGAAGGCAAGGGCATTCTGGTGTCCCCGACGGCGGACGGCAATCTGCTGACCGGGCCCACGG
>JAZLKY010000354.1:0-2067 GCA_045597885.1 Acutalibacteraceae bacterium
GGCTCTGTTCCGGCGGCGCATACCGTCACCCGGTGTCCTTCCCGGTCATCCGCCGTCAGTCGGGCAGCATCAGCATCGGCACAGAATTCGAAGTTGATGGGAATCAACGGAGCCTCCCGGTCATAGGTGTGCCGGATTGCACGGAGCATGCCCTCCGTGACGGCAGTCACATCCTCGTGGCGACGGACACCGAACATCCCGGCTCCCCGTTTTTCGATGAAGTAACCGTTGGTGAAGCCACTGCGGGAAAAGACCTTTTGCAGAGTTTCCAGTTGCTCCGGGGTGGGCGTTTCACCGATGGCGGCGGTATGATAGACCGCCGTGGCGGCGGCAACATATTCCGGTCGTTTGAGCCGTCCCTCGATCTTCAGTGAATCCACGCCCATTGCCGTCAACTCTTCCACATAGGCGGCTAAGCACTGATCTTTCAGGCTTAGCGCCGCTTGGCCGGCGGCGGCACATCTTCCATCTCCCCGGTTGGGGGCAAAAGGCAGACGGCATGGCTGGGCGCACCTTCCCCGATTGCCGCTCCTGCCGCCTAACATGGCAGAAAAATAGCACTGCCCGGAGACACTCATACACAGCGCACCGTGGGCGAATACCTCGATTTCCGTTCCCCGCCCGATACAGGCGGCGATCTCCTCACGGCTCATTTCCCGGCTCAGTACCACACGGGAAAATCCTGCTTCCCGCAGGAAATCTACTCCGGAGGGAGTATGGCAGGACAGTTGTGTGGAGGCATGGAGCGGGAGGGAAGGGATCAGACGATGCAGACGGGAAGCCAGACCGAGGTCTTGGACGATGAGGGCATCTACCCCTTGTTCATAAGCAAAAACGGCGGCGTTGACAGCATCCGGCAGTTCCCCCTCCCGGAGCAGGGTGTTGAGTGTCAAGTGTACTTTGACACTTCTGGCATGACAGAAATCCACTGCCTGCCGCAGTTCCTCTTCCCGGAATCCGTAGGCACCCTGTCGGGCGTTGAAGTCGCCCATGCCGAAATAAACGGCGGCGGCGCCGCAACGCACCGCCGCCGTCAAGGCTTCGGGAGAACCTACGGGTGCCAGAATCTCGATCGGTTTCCGGCTCACCGTTCCGCCAACTTTCTTTCCAGTTCTTCTTTCTCTTTCTTCAGCCGTTCGACCTCATGGCGCAAGGCATCCGCCTCTCCACGGGAACGGTTGTTGTCATCAAAAAACGATTTGAGCTGTTTGCGAAGATTGTCGGCGGTCTGTACCGCTTTTTTTGCTTCATCTGCCTGGGTGATCGCCGTCATGATCGTCGCCATCACCAAAGAGGTGCGGTCGTTATTGTTCATGAAATTACGAATGCCGGTATCTACAGCCATGCCAAGCTCCTGCATATAGCCGGCATCATCCTCCGTGGTCACCACATAATCCGTTCCGCAAATGTTGAGTGTCACTTTTTTTAATGAATCCATGGTGAAACCTCCTGCTTTTCGACTTTTTTATCATTATACTCCCAAAGAACCTGACGGTCAAGAGTTTTGTTTCAAATGTTTTTTGGCTTTTTTTGGTTGATTCCGGAGAAAAACGGTGGTATACTGAAACCGTTAAAGTTATTCGGATGTCTGCTTGACGGTATGGGTCGACCGGGGCAGGGAAAGGGGTGCAGATTGGAGAAGATCGGGATATATATCCATGTGCCTTTCTGCCTTTCCAAATGTCCATACTGCGATTTTTATTCACTTCCGTTGACGGATCAGACAGTGCCGGATGCCTATGTCCGGGCATTGACAGATGCCATGGCTCGCTATGGAGAAGCGGGGTGGCAGGCGGATACGCTGTATTTTGGCGGGGGTACTCCGTCGTTGCTCGGCGGGGAGCGGATCGACCGTCTGATCCGGGCGGCAGATCGGTATTTTCACCTTTTTGACGGCGGGATGCCGGAGATCACGATCGAGGTCAATCCGGCGGACCAGCTGGAAACGGTGATGGATGCCTTTGCCGGGGCGGGCGGTAATCGCCTGTCGGTGGGGATGCAGACGGCTGAACCGTCGCTGCTGCGGCGGCTGGGAAGGCGGCACACTGTGGAGGATGTGTCCCGAAC
>JAZLKY010000355.1:0-1344 GCA_045597885.1 Acutalibacteraceae bacterium
CCCAAACGGGATGTATAGACCTTTTTTACCCCGTTCACCTGTAAGATAGACATAAAGAGTACCTCCCAAAGATTTTCAAAAGGGCTGTTTCCCCTTTCATATCCAGTATAGCAAAAGGGGAAATGCGCCTCCATCGCTTCGGCTTACATTTCCCCTCACGCTTCTTACATTTACGTAAGATTTATTCTGCCCGCATATCCCGCCGGGACAGATCCAGTGTCACCGTTGTTCCCTTTCCGACAACAGATTCGACGGTGATGCCGATCCCCAAACGTTCCCCGATCCGCTTACACAAATACAGTCCCAATCCGCTTGACGTGCTGTCAATACGACCGTTTATTCCCGTAAACCCTTTGTCAAATATCCGGGGCAGATCGGCGGCATCAATCCCGATGCCGGTATCCCCGACACACAGATGGGTATCGTCCGGCATGGTCAACCGCACAGTACCGGTGCGGGTATACTTGAGTGCATTGGATATCAGTTGCTCCACAATGAACCCGAACCATTTTTCATCTGTCAGCACCGTGGCATCCATCGATTCGTATTCCAATCGCAAGCCCTTGTCCATGAAGGCGGGAGCGCACTTTTTCACCGTCTTTCGTACAACCGTATCCACCGGGATCTGCCGGAACACATAATCGGTGGAGTCGGCATCCAGCCGCAGGAATGCCAGCACCATCTCCACATACTGTTCGATGCGAAGCAATTCTGCCGACAGCCGCCGGGAAAGCGGCGTATCCTCCGGTTCGAGCAACAGCTTCATGGCGGCGATCGGTGTCTTGATCTGATGCACCCAAACGGTGTAATAATCCACCGTATCTGCTTCCCACTGTTCAAAAGATGCCCGTAGCCGCTCCGTCTGCTCACACAGCAGGCGCACCAATTCCCGATAATCTTCCGTATCCGTGTCTACCGCCGCCGGCAGTCGGGAGAGCAGTTCTGTTGTCTGCTTCTCTGCCGCCGCCATCATCCGATGGCGATGCCGTACCCGCAAATAGTCCAGCGTGCCGAACAGCAGACCGATGATTGCCCACAGTCCCAACGGGTACACTGCCGCCTCTATCGGTATCCGGTACAGTGCAAAAGAACCGATCAGCAGAGCGGCAAACGATCCCAGCATGATCAAAATGCCCCGGCGGGAACGCACATACTTCTTGAATAACCTCATTCCACGATATACCCCACGCCGAATTTTGTCGTAATGAATGCCGTCAACCCGGCGGCATCCAGTTTTTTCCGTAAGCGGTTGATGTTGACGGTCAGCGTATTTTCATCAACAAAGGAATCCGATTCCCACAACCGTGTCATCAGTTTTTCCCGACTGACCACCTTCCCCTTATT
>JAZLKY010000356.1:0-10910 GCA_045597885.1 Acutalibacteraceae bacterium
TCACCGCCGGTCAGTTCTATTGTGACGGTCTCTCCGAAGGGCTCAGTGCTTGACGGCTCTCCGTCTACCGTGACAGTTTTTGACACAACGGGTAAGGTGAGCACGGCGACCGTCCCGTCCGGGACGGTACAACGGTAGGATAGTCCTTTTTCGGTGTTCCATTCGCTTCTGATCAGTCCGCAGACCGAACGGAATTCTGCCCTTACCCATGTGATGTTGTGCTGTCCGGCAGGCAACTCCTGCGGTGTGCGGCGGTCGATCCTCGGACACAGAGCAAATTTTCTGAATCCCGGTTCGATCGCTTCGATCCCCGCCATATAGCGGTACATCCATTCGACGATCGCTCCGTAGGCATAGTGGTTGAAAGAGTTCATCGCAACATCTCCGAATCCCTTTTCGAGAGTGTAGGAATTCCATCGTTCCCACACGGTGGTCGCTCCCTGATCGACACTGTACAGCCACGACGGTTCATTACGCTGTAACAGCAGATCGTAGGCGGTCTTATCCTTGCCGTATTTTGACAGGGCGGGACAGAGGTTGTAGGTGCCGAGGAAGCCGCATGACAGCCGGTCACTGTTGTCCTTGATCTGCTGTACCAATTCGTCGGCGGTTTCTTTGGCTTTATCCTCTGTCAGCAGATCGAACGCCAGCGCAATGATCTTGTTGCACTGTGTCTGCTCGGTCAGTTTGCCGTCTTTGGTGTAATGGTCGCGGAACCAGTCGTATGCTTTCTTCCGCATTTCGGTATATGGGGCTATTCTGTCCGTTCTGCCTGCGATCTCACACATTTTCAGCATCAGATCAATGTCGTGAACAAAATAAGCGGAAGAAATGAACTCTTTGCTGCAATAATCATATGCGAGCCAGTCGCCAAACCGGGGAACGGGACCGGCATAGCCGTACTTTTCGACGATCCCGGTCATATAGCGATCCATCGAGTCAAAATGCTCTCTGATCATCGTATCATCGCCGTAGATACGATACAGATTATAGGGGATGATCACCCCGGCATCCGCCCAACCACTGCTGCTGTCTTCCCAACCGATCAGTGGGGGATTGACATCTTTATAGTCCCCGTTTTCGCCTTGTCCGTCCCGCATATCCTGCATCCATTTGCGGAAAAAGGCATACACATCGGCGTTGTATGCGGCTGTGGTGCTGAATGCCTGTGCATCGCCCGTCCAGCCGAGCCGCTCGTCCCGTTGCGGGCAGTCGGTGGGGATGCTCAGATAGTTACTGCGCTGTCCCCACAGCACATTGGAAAACAGTTTGTTTACCATTGTATCGGAGGTTTCGATCCATCCTGTTTCTTCTGTATCACTGCCGACGACCTCGGCGGTCAGTCCGAGAACAGTGACCTCGTCCTCGGCATCGACCTCGATATAACGATAGCCGAAAAAGGTGAAGGATGGCTGATATTCTTCCTCGTCATCACTGCCGGTTACATAGTATGCTTTGGCAAGTGCCGAACGCAGATTGACGGTGTACACCGTCCCGGCAGCACCGTCGTTGCCACGCTTGATGTCGCCGGTGTCGTTGAGAAATTCGGCATAGCGCATCTTGATGCGGGTGCCGGCGGCGGCTTTGACTCTGATGCGGACAAATCCGGTAGTTTCCTGTCCGAAATCCACCGTCATTTTTTGCCCGGAGCGCAGGGTGATCGGCAAATGGGCATCCGTGTCGCAGAAATGCGCCTGCCCGAACCGGGTGCCGTTATATTCGATCCCGTCAAAGACGGTGATCTTTTCCGGCTGACGGGACAGCTCCTGCCGGACGGCGACGGCGGGCCCGATCAGTGGAGTGACCTCGCCGGGATAGGACCGTTCCTCTGCGTTTTTCCAGTCATCGAGCGGGGTGCCGGGCAGGGAAAGCTGTTCGTAACCGATCTGACGGGCATCCCGGTATTCGCCGTCCCAGATATCCGCCGTGCGGATCGGACCGCCCACGGTGCATTTCCAGTTCTTGTCGGTACGCAGGACGGTTTTGTCCCCGCACCGGATACACGCCATAACAGCAGGAGTCGCATCACCGTAGCGACCGTTGGCGATCCTGCCGGTGTACCACCCGTCCGCCACCACGGCGAGCAGGCGGTTTTTCCCTACGGTGAGAAAACTGCCGATCTCCTTTTCTACATACAGCGTCCGCTTCTTGTAATCGGTGCAGCCGGGGCTCATCTCTCCGATGTCGACTGCCTTGCCGTTGACAAAGATCTTGATACAGCCGAGGGCGGTGACATACAGTCTTGCCCCATCGGGAGAAGAGACGGTAAAATCACCGGCAAACAGTGGCAGTCCGTCCCGCATCAGCAGATCGCTGTGCTGATACGACAGGGGGCGTTCCGGCGCCCACGGTGTCCACGGCGAACGGTATGCCGAATAGTCAGTTGTGATAAATACGGCATCAAAGAATGGGTGCCTCATCATAATCACTGTCCTTTAAATCAAAAAAGTACTGACGCCATTATACAGGTGAACATATGTAGTGTCAATTATTTTTTTAATCGTCACTTGAGATTTACCTTCCTTGCCGAATAGCAAAAAATATGATAAAATTAACATACATTTGAATTTTTAATTTGATTTAATGTCAGTATGCTATATTATAAAACGTTACAGTGAAAGGAGCATCAAAAATGCGTTTATTACTTGCCGAAGATGAAAAGGCTTTATCCAAAGCGCTTGTAAAAATATTTGAAAAGAATAATTTCTCGGTTGATGCCGTCTTTAACGGCGAAGATGCTCTGCTGTATATTCAGTCCGGCAACTACGATGCCGCCGTGCTTGACATTATGATGCCAAAAACCGATGGCATCACTGTCCTTAAAAAAGTCCGTGCATCGGGGAGCAAACTGCCTATTTTGATGCTGACGGCAAAGACAGAAATCGACGACCGTGTACTCGGACTTGACAGTGGTGCAAATGACTATTTGCCGAAGCCGTTTGACACAAAGGAGCTGCTTGCCCGCATCCGCTGTATGACAAGGGGCAAGGAAGAAACCGACACCAAACTCCGCATGGGTAATATTTCACTTGACCGTGCGACTTTTGAACTGGCGTCCCCAACGGAAAGTTTTCGGCTTGCCAACAAGGAATTTCAGATGATGGAAATGTTTCTTTTGAATCCCCGGCAGATCTTCTCATCCGAACGCATTATGGAGAGGATCTGGGGATATGACAGCGAGGCGGAAATTAATGTGGTGTGGGTATATATTTCTTATCTGCGCAAAAAACTGATGGCACTGGGTGCAAACATTCAGATCAAAGCATCCCGCAACGCCGGCTATTCTTTGGAGGATGCTGATGATTAAAAGGTTAAAAAAGAAATTTATTATTTTAGCAACGGCATCCATGCTGATCCTGATGGCGGTATTGGTCGGGATCATGAATGTCGTCAATTATTCGTCTGTTGTGACGGAAACTGATACAATTCTTGATGTCCTTTCCCAGCCGGATGCTCCTTTTGGCGATCATTCGGAACTGCCCGACAAGCCGCCGCAGGATATAAAGGATTTTATCCCGCATGGAATGTCTCCCGAAGTGCCTTATGAGTCACGGTATTTTACGGCGATGGTAACAAAAGACGGTAATATAGAAGAAACCGATTTTTCAAAAATCATATCGGTGGATAAAGAATCGGTAAATGCGTATATTCAAAAAGCCGTTGCAAGCCAATCGGAACGGGGCTTTATCGGGCAGTTTCGGTATGTAAAGCAAACTGATGACAGAATGACACGGATCCTGTTTCTCGACTGCGGCAGGAAACTGGATTCTTTCCGCACCTTTATGTGGATAAGCTTTGCGGTCGGACTGCTCGGCTGTGTTATTGTTTTTGTTATATTCCTTTTTGCCTCAGGCCGTATCGTCCGTCCGATCGCCGAGAGTTATGAGAAGCAGAAACGCTTTATCACCGATGCCGGTCACGAAATCAAAACGCCGTTGACGATCATCGGTGCAAATCTCGACCTGCTCGAATCCGATTACGGAGAAAATGAAAGTTTTTCAGATATCAGAACGCAAACAAAGCGGCTCCGTGAATTGACCGGCGACCTTGTCTATCTTTCCAAAATGGAAGAATCGGAAAGCACCATCAAGAAAATTGAATTTCCGGTTTCCGATCTTCTGACGGAAACCGCACAGCAATTCGGGGCGGTAGCACAAGCAAGCAATAAGGAGTATCATATCGGGATCGAACCAAATTTGACGATGTGCGGCTCTCCGGATGCGATCCGTCATCTCATCACGATACTTCTCGATAATGCAATGAAGTATTCCTCGGACGGCGGCATCGTAACGCTGGATGTTGTTTCCCGAAAAAAAGACTTGATTATTTCCGTATTCAATACGACGGTATCCTCCGTATCAAATGAAAACCTTTCCCGTTTGTTTGACCGTTTTTACCGCACGGATGCTTCCCGTAATTCCGAAACCGGCGGTCATGGGATCGGTCTTTCGATTGCACAGGCAATCACATCTGCCCACGGGGGGAAAATAACGGCTGAAACCGTGAACGGCTCGGATTTCAGAATTACCGTCAATATGCCCTTACAATAACAAACCATCTGATTGGCCGACAGGGACGAAAAATCCCTGTCGGTTTTTCTTTGCCTTTTAAGTACAGTTTAATTTCAGGATTTACAATACAAATACAAAACGAAAGAAAGGAGCGAGAAAATGAAATGCCGTCATGAATGGAAGCATGAAATTAATTACGCCGATATGCTCACCCTCAGGGCACGCCTTCCGGCTGTTATGAAACGGGATAAACATTCGGTAAACGGTGCCTATCGGATACGGAGTCTGTACTTCGATAACATTTCCGATAAGGCACTGCATGAAAAAATAGACGGCGTGAATATCCGTGAGAAATTCCGTATCCGGTATTATAACGGTGACACATCGTTCATTGTTCTTGTAAAGAAAAGCAAGATAAATGGTCTATGTGCTAAGGAAAACTGCCGGATCACCAAAGAAGAGGCACAGAAGATCGTGGACGGAAACCTTCTGTGGATGCCGACGAGCGGCAGACCACTGTGCACGGAGTTGTATTCCAAAATGTTGTCACAAGGATTAAAGCCTAAAACAATAGTAGATTATACCCGTGACCCGTTTGTATTTGCACCCGGAAACGTGAGGGTGACCATCGACTACGATATCCGCACCGGTGCATTCCGCACGGATTTTCTGAATCCCGAAGCACTGACGCTTCCGGCAGGAGAATCCCCTATTGTATTAGAGGTCAAATGGGATGCGTATTTGCCGGATATTGTGAGAGATGCCGTTTCATTACCCGGACGGCGTGTAACCGCTTTTTCAAAATATGAACAATGCCGTATATACGGCTAAATCAAAAAGGAGTTTTTATTATGTCTTTCAGTGATATTTTCAAATCAAGTTTTTTAGAAAATGTAACCGCCGTCAGCCCGCTTGATATGGTGCTGACACTTCTTCTTGCATTCGGTATCGGTTTGTTTATTTTCTTCGTATATAAGAAAACCTATCAGGGCGTGATGTTTTCTTCCTCATTCGGTGTAACACTGATCGCCCTTACAATGATCACCTCACAGGTCATTCTTGCTGTTACTTCCAATGTCGTGCTTTCACTCGGTATGGTCGGCGCGTTGTCTATCGTCCGTTTCCGTACCGCGATCAAAGAGCCGCTTGATATTGCGTTCCTGTTCTGGTCGATCGCCGCCGGTATCATCCTTGCCGCCGGAATGATCCCGCTTGCCGTCATCGGCAGTGTGATCATCGGACTGATCCTACTGTTTTTCGTCAATCGGAAACCGCACAAAAATCCCTATATCATTGTACTTTCCTGTGTAAATCACGAAGCGGAACGAGAGGCAATGAAATATGTGAATGCACAGGTGGAAAGATGTGTCGTCAAATCGAAGTCCGCACAGAACGGACTGGTAGAACTGAATATGGAAGTACGGTTACAGGATGACAATACCGATTTCATTAACGCTTTGTCCGCTATGAACGGTGTCAACAGTGCGGTACTTGTCAGTTACAACGGCGATTATATGGGATAAGGGGAATAAATAATGTCAACAAGCAAGCATATAGATAAAATCTGTATTGCCGTTGTCGCTTTGATGCTTGTTCTCACAGTCCTTTTTATTAACGGTGAACAATTCGGCATTACCGTTATCCACCGGGAAGAAGATGAAAACACAAGCGAAATGTTTACCGCTAACGATCTGAACGCAGATTGGGACACGACCGGTGCCTGCGAGATCGTTTTGAACGGTGATTCTGCAACGGTCAACGGAAACGGTGCCTATTTCAGCAACGGCACACTGTATATCGCCTATGCCGGTAAATATGTGATCAGAGGAACACTTGACGGCTCAATTCATATAGATGCTGACGGAGACGATAAAATATGGCTGTTATTTGACGGTGTGGATATCCAATCAAAGACCGAGCCGCGGCTTTATATCAAACAGGCAGATAACGTTTTTCTGACACTAAAAGAAAACAGTCAAAACACGCTTGCCTTTGAAAATGACGATGAGGAAGCAGAAATTGACGGTTGTATCTTTTCCCGTGATGATCTGACGGTAAACGGAAAAGGAAGCCTTACCGTAACTTCAAGCGGTCTTCACGGTATTGTGTGCAATGACAGCCTTGTATTTACGGGCGGTAATATTAATATTAACGCAAAAGCTGACGGCGTTCACGCACATGACGCCATCAAAATTTGCAATACAACAATTACCGTTTCAGCAGGCGACGACGGCTTACATGCCGGCAATGATGATGAAACTGCCGTATTCTATTTGGAATCGGGAAATATCAACATTGCCGAGTGCTATGAGGGGATCGAAGCAAATGACATCACCGTAGCCGGCGGAACGGTAAATATCACACCGACCGATGACGGGATCAATGCAAACGGCAGTGGCAAAACATCGCTGATCACCGTTTCGGGCGGCGATACCACCGTCATCAATAAAAACGGCAGAGATGCGGACGGCTTTGATTCCAACGGCAGCATCAATATCACCGGCGGCAATGTGTTCATCAGTGTTTCGGGAGCAGGCACAAACAATGCCATTGATTACGGCAGTGAAAGCGGCGGCAAATTCACGATTTCCGGCGGAACGGTCATTGCCTGCGGTTCAAGTCAGATGGCGGAAAATCCCGCCGGCGATTCGGCACAGGGATTTATTATGGGGACGGTTTCCGGCAACGAAAACGAAACGATAAGCGTTCTTGGTGCTGACGGTAAAGAAATCATCAGTAAAGAGATACCCTGTTCCTTTACTTCCGCTTTGATCAGTTCTCCCAATATTGCCGTAGGCGATACCTTGACCTTAAAGGTCGGAGACACTGTAACGGAAGTTACTGCCAACAATACAGAAAGCGTCGATACAGGTGGCTTTGGCAATCAAAGCGGATTTGACTCCGGCGGCAGAAACGGACAAGGTGATTTCCCCGGTTGGGGCGGTCAAAACCCGTTTGAAAATGAAGACGGCAATACTCCACCGGAGTTGCCAAACGGTTCTGGTGAAGATGGACCATTCCCACGAAGATCAAATAAAGACAACAATCCACCGCAAAAACCGGACGGTAACTTTCCCGGTGGTGATATGTCCGGCGGGCAGAACGGTACACCACCCGAAATGCCAAACGGCGATAATGGGGAAAGGCCGCAAATGCCGGACGGTGAACAGGGCGAAGGGAAAAACGAACCGTTTGATTCCTCTGCAAATGATAAATCAATACCCAACGGTCAGCGTGGAGAGATACGCACGGAAAATAATGAAAAAACAGATTTACAGCACAAAAAGCAAACGGACGACCTTGATGTTACCACATGGGTGCTGACAGCAGTGTCAATCGTTGCGTTAGCCGGTGGGTTCGTTGTAGTAATCAAAAAGAAATAAATTGTTTTATAAATAGTTAGTCATTTTTGATTTACCGAATCATACTTGACATTTATTTGGATATTGGGTATAATATATACAACCACTACGATGGAGGTACTATATAAGTGTTTATAGGCAGAGAAAGAGAACTCGGCACTCTTAATAGGTTATATTCTTCCGAGCGTTTTGAATTTGTTGCTATTTACGGTCGCCGCCGTGTCGGAAAAACGGCACTGATTAACAAATTTATCGGAGAGAAAAAAGCGATCTATTTTATGGGCGTGGAAAGCAACGCCAAGCAAAATCTTGAAAACTTTTCAAAAAGCATTATTGAATATGTCGGCGGAATTGAGGCCGATACTTCATTTGCCACCTATCAGGCGGCACTTGAATATGTTTTCAAGCTTTCCGAAAAAGACCGGCTCATTCTCGCCATTGACGAATACCCCTATGTCGCACGCACAAACAAAAGTCTTGCCTCCACCCTGCAACTGCTGATTGATAAATACAAAGATACCTCAAAAATGATGCTGATTCTCTGCGGCTCGTCGATGTCTTATATGGAAGATCATGTGCTTTCTTATAAAGCACCGCTTTACGGCAGACGCACGGCACAGATTAAATTACAACCGTTTTCTTTTGATGAAACCTGCCGCCTTTTTAAGAATTTTTCCAATGAAGATAAAGCATTGCTTTACGGTATTTTCGGCGGCACACCGCAATATTTACTTCAAGTAAACGAAAAATTAACCGTTGCCGAAAACATTAAAAATACCTATCTTAATCCCGACAGTTCCATTTTTGAAGAACCGGTAAACCTACTGAAACAGGAAGTTCGTGAGCCGGCAATTTATACGGCGGTCATTTCCGCCATTGCCACCGGCTCTTCCCGAATGTCCGAAATCTGTTCCAAAGTTGGCGAAGAAACAAACAAAGTATCTACCTATATCAAAAATCTTGTGATGCTCGGTATCGTGCAAAAAGAATCCCCCTACGGCGAAAAGTCCTCTAAAAAGACGATTTATTCCATTGAGGATAATATGTTCCGTTTTTGGTATCGCTTTGTGCCCGAAAACGCTTCTGTCATCTCCCGGGGTGCCGCCGATTTAGCATATAAACGCATTGAACCGGAATTGCCCGGTTTTATGGGTAGTGTGTTTGAAGAAATCTGCCGTCAGTACCTTTGGAAACTGTTGCTTGACGGCAAATCACTCGTTGACTTCCGTGAACTCGGTCGCTTTTGGGGCACAAATGCGAAAACCAAACGGCAGGAAGAAATCAACATTATGGGTGCGGATAAAAATACCGCCCTTTTTGCCGAATGTAAATGGACAAACGAAAAGGTTGATGTCAAGGTGCTTGAAACCCTCATTGAACGCAGTGAGATGTTTAATTATAAGCAAAAACATTTTTATCTCTTCGCCAAAACCGGCTTTACAAAAGGCTGCATAGAAAAAGCAAACGAAATTGGAAATGTGACACTGGTTTGCTATGATGAAATTGTGAAAATGCAATTATTATGATTCTTATTTGATCGCAAATTGCAACTTGCTATTGCAATTTGCGAACAAAGAAATATTAAAAAAGGGGCTGTAGCAAAATTTTCATTTTGCTACAGCCCCGTGGTTTGTTATGTGCAGTATGGGACTGAAAATCGTTCGTGAGCTATAAGTTTACAGTGACGGATTTGCTTCGCGAATGTGATGATATGATCGTTTTTGCAAAACGATCATAGTTGATTTTCGCAGAGCGAAAATCACGCCCACTCGCCAAATTCACATTTTTTTATAGCTTGTGGCTGTTCATTTGAAAAAAGCATGGCACATTCTTAGAATGATTGCAGGTGATTTTATTGAAATTTTCACGCAAAATTTATAAAAGCGTGATAGATTTCTTGATTTTATATTTGAAATCGAATATAATTTAAACACGCATAGCGAAAATACTGTTGCAGGAAGTGGATAGAAGTTTGATTAAGCACGATATAGCGATTCTATGATGGAAGCGTTTGAGGATAAGCTGAAAGACTGATATAAGAGGAATTAATAAAAATCACCTTGCGTAAGGTATTGCATGTTACGCTGCGTAATGTTCTATAATCTGTGGCGCAAGGAGGTGAAAGCTGTGTCACAATACACTACGGGAGAACTCGCAAAGCTCTGCGGAATCACAGTCCGAACGGTTCAGTATTACGATACCAGAGGCATCCTGATCCCGACTGCTCTTTCCGAAGGCGGAAGGCGTCTATACTCGGATGATGATCTGAAGCGTATGCAGGTCATCTGTTTCTTACGCGAACTTGATCTGCCGATTGATGCAATTTCTCAAATACTCAAAGAAGATCATCCCGAAAAAGTGATTTCGTTGCTTATTGAACAGCAGGAAAATGCGCTTTCGGAAGAGATTTCTGAGAAACAGGAAAAGCTTGCGAAACTTCGAGAGCTGAAAAACGGACTGAAAAGCAAAGCGACATATTCCCTCGAATCCATCGGTGACATAGCCAAAATCATGCAAGGCAAGAAAAAACTCAAGAAACTTCGGTGGACAGCGATCCTGACCGGAACTCCGGTTACGGCGCTGCAGTGGTTTTCTATCATATTCTGGATCGTCAAAGGGACATGGTGGCCGTTCGTCGTTTGGGTGATTGCCGCCGCCGTGTGGGGAACGGTTATCAGCCGGTATTATTTCAAAAACGTCAAATACATCTGCCCGGAATGTCATGAGGTATTCAAGCCAACGATGAAAGAAGCTTTCTGGGCAAATCATACTCCCACCGCCCGCAAGTTAACCTGTACCGAATGCGGTCATAAAGGCTTCTGCGTGGAGATCTGGGGAGGTGACGAGAAATGACGGAGTTTGAGAACATTGTCATTGGCAAAAGCGCCATTCTGTCACTGATTGTCACCGTCATGCTGATGATTGCGATTCCCGTTGCCTTCTTCATCTATTGGCGAAAAAAGCATAAACAGCAAACAAAAATCAGCCATCTCATAGCTGGCGCTGTCGGTTTTATCGTATCTGCTCGTGTGCTGGA
>JAZLKY010000357.1:0-1697 GCA_045597885.1 Acutalibacteraceae bacterium
TGTTAGGGGATAAGATTGATCCCTTTGATGATCTCGCAGACGATCAGATGCCGTTACATAAGATGATGGAAGACCTGGGGATCGCTCCCGTATGGAGTTATATGGGCGCTAAAAACAGGGTGGTTTTCAATCTGAAGCAGCGTAAGAAGGTCCCGGCTTTTGTTTTTGTTTTGATGGCGGTGGTGCTGGGGATCGGACTGGGTTTTGCCGCCAAGTGGCTGCCGCCCCAGTCACTGACAATGATGTGCGATGTGTATCTGTCTCCGGTATCTGCTACCTTGATGGGATTCCTGAGCACTCTCTCCGGACTGATGATATTTGTTTCGATGATATCGGGTATCTGCAGTTTGGGGAATGTGGATACGTTCAATACGATCGGCAAGCGGATGTTTGCTCGCTTCGCCGTCGGACTGTTGACATTTTCCGCTATATGCTTTGTGGGTGCTATGCTGTTCTTTCCCATCGAACGGGACGGCTCGAACGCTTCCTTCGATTTTTCTTCACTTTGGAAGATGATACTCGGTATCGTTCCCACCAACATTCTGACGGCTTTTTTTCAGGGGAATGCTTTGCAAATCATTTTTATGGCCATCCTTTCCGGCATTATTTTGCTGGTGGTCTCCACCAAGGTCAGTGAATTGACAAATATCATCAATCAGATCAATACGCTGATCAAAGAAACGCTTGAATTTGTCATCCGGTTTATTCCCATTGTTGTTTTTATCAGTTTGTTCCAGATCACCGCCCAGGGCAACATCCTGCAGATGGTCGGGTTGTACAAGATGGTGTTGTTGCATCTTTTATTCAGCGTTTCGCTGTTGCTGTTCTACTTTTTCCGGACCGTGATATCGAAAAAGGTGCCGGTCGGTCTGCTGATCAGAAAACTGCTCCCTACCTTTGTGATCGCTTTCTCCACCGCTTCTTCGGCGGCGACATTTTCCACCAATCTGGAATCCTGTGAGAAAAAACTCGGCATCAGCAAACAACTGGTCAATGTGGGAGTGCCACTGTCCAATTCTCTTTTCAAACCGACAGCCATTGCAGAATATCTCATCACGACGCTTTGCGTGGCACAGATCTATCAGGTGCCTGTCAGTGTATCGGCGTTGGTCACTCTTGCTATTTCGACGCTGATCTTTTCTATGGCGGCGCCCAGTATGCCCGGCTCTGCCATTTCCTGCTTCACCCTGCTTTTTGTGCAGTGCGGGATCCCGGCGGAGGCCATATCCTCCGTGATCGCTCTCAACGTGATTATGGACCGTATTACCACTTCCTGCTTTATTCCGATCCAGCAATTGGAATTGGTGCAGTTGTCGGATTCTCTCCATATGCTGGACCGGGAGAGGCTGCGGCAGGCGTGATGCTGTGTGCCGAAAAATGTTCTGCCATTCGATTGGCGCCGAATATCCTCTTATTGATGATGACAGAGAAGGTCACCGCCGGATTCCGGATGATGTATCGCCGGAGCAGGGCGGTGACCTTTTGATTCTTGTCGGTTTACCGGTCGGCTTCACTGTCGACTGCCGTCAATTCCTCGATTTCCAGTAAATATCTGAATGGAATCTGTCTGCCGTCCGTCATCAGCAGGCTGTCAGCTCCGATTCGGCATATCTGCCCGGTCACCGTTTGCTTTTTGCCGCCGCTTTTTTTGCCGTCCGGTACAAAATAGTCGATTTTTACCGTCTGACAGGCGGATG
>JAZLKY010000358.1:0-3573 GCA_045597885.1 Acutalibacteraceae bacterium
CTTGGACATGGCGGCTGGATGAGCCGGATATCCAAAAATGACAAAGCCGCATTCCGGGAACGCTTGGCGTTGCTCGGTATGGGGCTGGAGGATCGGATGAAGCAGCCGGTCGGACTGCTTTCCGGCGGTCAACGGCAGGCATTGACACTGCTGATGGCGACTGTCAACCCGCCAAAGATCCTGTTGCTTGATGAACATACCGCCGCACTCGATCCCGGCACAGCAGAAAAAGTGCTGTCCCTCACCCGCACCATTGTGGAGGACAATAAACTGACCTGTCTCATGATCACCCACAATATGCAGCAGGCACTGGATTTCGGCAACCGTACACTGATGATGAACAACGGCAGGATCCTGTTCGATACATCCGGCGAAGAACGCAAAAGATTGACCGTCCCCGACCTGCTGAAAAAGTTCAAAGAACAGTCAGGCGAGGCCCTCAACACCGACCGCATCCTGCTCGAACAACAATAAAACAATGCATAATGCATAATTGCACACGCAACCGATTCGGATCGTTTCCGTAACAAAACAACACGCACCAAGAGATCATGTGACCTCTCGGTGCGTGTTGTTTGTGGGGGACGATGCCTCGACGCGCCGCCCGTCATACCGCAAAACCCACGGCAACAATCATAACCACCGGCTTAGTGCGGTGGTTTTCGTTTAAACAAAAAAGCCCCCTTCTGTAATGGGGGGTGGCTCGGCGGAAGGCCGAGACGGAGGGGATTGATAAGGATTCTACAGTATTTTAAAGAACAATCCCTCAGTCATTTGCTACGCTCATGACAGGGCAGATTGTCAAATTACAGAGAATCTTTGGCGGTTCTTTACATTGACAGTTTCCTCTCGGTTTGATACAATAGGATCTGTTGACATTTTATGCCCGGCGGCGGGCAGAGAAAGGACGTGATCCTATTATGAGGATCGTTGTGACAGATGCTGATACGGTGGTCAGTGAGGGGGTCTCGCTGGATTTTCTGCAGCAGTTCGGTGAGGTGACGGTGTACGGCGATTCGACACAGGAGCAGGTGGCTCGGCGCATCGTCGGAGCAGATATTGTGCTGATCAACAAAGTGTCGATCGACGGTGGGATGATGGCGGCATGTCCCGGCTTGCGAATGATCGGGCTGTTTGCTACCGGATACAATAATGTAGATATTGTCGCCGCACGGGATCGGGGGATCGTTGTGTGCAATGTCCCCGGTTATTCTACCGAGGCGGTGGCGCAGCATACATTTGCTCTGCTGTTGGAGCTGATGAATAATACGGCGGCATATCATGAGACCGTTTCCCGTGGTGATTGGATTCGCAGTGAGCGGTTCTGCTACTTCCCACTGCCGGTCACAGAACTGTGTGGGAAGACACTGGGCATCGTCGGCTATGGTTCTATCGGTCGGCGTGTGGCGGAGATCGCAAGGGCATTTCGGATGGATGTGCTGGTTTATGCCCGGCATCCATTGGCGGAGAATACCGTGCGGCAGGTGTCACTGGATGAGCTGCTGGCGCATTCGGATGTACTGTCGCTCCATTGTCCTCTGAATAGCGATTCGGCGGGGATGATCGGAGAAGCGGCGCTCTCCCGGATGAAGCCCGGAGCGATCCTGATCAACACCGCCCGTGGCGGGTTGGTCGATGAGGCGGCGGTACGGCGGGCGCTTGACAGTGGGCATCTCGGCGGATTTGGAGCGGATGTTCTGAGCCGGGAACCGATGGCGGCGGACTGTCCGTTGTTTGGCGTCCCTCATTGCGTGCTGACACCCCATATCGCCTGGGCAGGGGTGGAGACACGGCAGCGCCTGCTGGGTATCGTGGAGGATAATATCCGCTCTTTCCTGGCGGGGGAGCCTGTCAATAATGTGGCGGATTGAGTTTCCCCTCTTGCCAAAAAGGGATAACTAATGTATACTGATACTAAGGGACGGAGAGTGCTTTCTTTTGATCGGCATTTTCCCCTGCATTTTGAACGAAAGGAGACTTTCGCATTGCGAAAGTGGGTGTGATCATGATGGAAGAGATTTATTCGCAGTTGAGGCATTTGAAGAAGAGAGCAGCGTTCAGTGTAGCGATACTGCTGATTTCATTGGTGGCGCTGGTCATCACCTTTTGGAAATGGGGAGCATGGGGGTTCATTTTTGTCGGTACGGCGGTGATCTCCGGCATTTTCTCCGCCATCACAACCAAAAAATATACTGCCTGTTTCAAGGAGAATATCGTCCGGGGTGCTTTGCAGGAGGTCTTTACCGATTTGGTTTTTGAACCGAAGCGGGGACTGCCGTCGGATGTGGTGTTCGGCACGGGGATGGTGCAGATCGGTAATCGCTATTCTTCCAACGATCTCATCACCGGGCGGTATAAGGGAGTGAATTTCACTCAGAGCGATGTAGAGATCGAGGAGGAAACGTCCGATTCCGACGGCGGTTCTTCCAGTACCACACTGTTCAAGGGGCGGTGGATGATCTTTGAATTTAATAAGGATTTCCGTTGTGATATGCAGGTGGTCTCCCGGTGGTTTGCCGGTTCCCGGCGCAAGGGAGGGCTGTTCACCAAAAAGGAAGACAAGCTTGATCGCCTAAAATTCGAAAACGAGGAGTTCAATAAGGAATTTAAGGTGTTTGCCCAGGATGAGCAGGAAGCATTTTATATCATGACACCGCATATGATGGAGTCCCTGCTGAAACTACGCCGTGAGGTGAAGGCGCCGGTCATGTTCATGTTTGTAGGCGGGGTACTGCATATTGCAGTCCATAACGGTAAGGATGCATTTGAAGCGAAGCTGTTCGGTAAGCTGGACCCGGAGACGGAAAGACAGCGGATCCTGGCAGATATTCGGGTGATCACCGATTTTGTGGACGATATGGAGCTGGACCGGGATCTGTATAAAGTGTGACTGTTCAGAGCCTGTTACGGATTCGTACCTGGTTGACTCCCGCCAGTCACGAAACGGTTATGAAAGAAAGGAATGAATGATAATGCCTGTTATTATTGCTGTCATTGCTGTGCTGCTTCTCCTACTCATCATTTATATTGCCATCGGCAACAAACTTTCACGGGCACAGGTGAAGATCGACGAGGCGGAGAGCGGGATTGATGTGGCGCTGACCAAGCGGTATGATGTGCTGACCAAGCAATTGGATATCGTTAAGGGATATGCCGCCCACGAATCAGAAACCATCCGTCAGGTCATTGAGCTGCGGCGGGGGATGCCTATGAGCGAGAAGGCGGCGGCTGTATCGGCAATGAATGCCATGCAGGATCGGATCAATGTGGTGGCGGAAGCGTATCCGCAACTGCGATCTGCCGACAACTTCCGTACGTTGCAGAATACGGTCAATGACACCGAAGAGCATTTGCAGGCGGCACGGCGGGCATATAATGCCAATGTTTCCGCATTTAATCAGATGCTGGTCACGTTCCCCGACAGTGTGGTGGCGGGAATGCGCCATCTGACCGCACGGGAATTTTTCCAGGCGGAAGAAGCAAAGCGGGCGGATGTGAAGATGACATTTTGATTTTTCCTGTTTGCTGCCCGATTTGTGGGTTGCTCGGCGGTGCGAAAAGGCTCCCCTTTCG
>JAZLKY010000359.1:0-3351 GCA_045597885.1 Acutalibacteraceae bacterium
AGCCGGGAATGACGGGTACGCGGATGATCAGCTCGTTTGCCCGCTCGGCAATGCGGCGGGCATTTTCGAGGATCAGCTCGTTGGGACGGGTGGTGAAGGCCTTGTGCTTGGCGGAATCGGTGTGCTTGATATCCATCAGAAAAGTGTCGATATACGGCAACACCTTATCCAGCGTCATCGGGGAGACAAAAGCTGTAGATTCCACCGCCGTGTTAAGTCCTTCATCCTGCGCCGTTTGCAGTAATGCTGCCGTAAAATCCGGCTGACTCAGGCATTCGCCGCCGGAGAGTGTCATCCCACCGCCGGAACGGCGGTAGTAGTCCCGATCCCGCAGCACCTCTGTCATGACCTCACCAACAGTCATATCCCGTCCAATCGTCTTGGGCTTTCCGTTGACGTTCATCGTTTGGATAGCGTACTCCTGCATTTCCGGATTACAGCACCAACGGCAGCGCAAATGACACCCCTTGAGAAAAACGATGGTGCGTATTCCCGGCCCGTCATGGATAGAGAATCGTTGAATATCGGCTACCCGTCCGACCGTCTGCCGAACCGCTTCCATATTGCCTTCCTCCTGATCTTCAGAATCCGCCCTGCTCTGTTCTCCGGATAATATCATCCTGCAACGAACGGGATAAAGTGGTGAACAAAGCACTGTAGCCTGCCACACGAACCACCAAAGAGCGGTAGTTCTCCGGGTGAGCCTGTGCATCAAGCAATGTTTCTTTGCTGACGACATTAAACTGCATATGCATCCCCTTCCTGTCAAAGAAGGTCTGCACCAGTGCCGCAAAATTTTCAAGTCCGCCCCGTCCTGCTAAAGCAGACGGATGGAATTTCATGTTATAAAGCGTGCCGTTGGAAGCGTTCCCGTGGTCCAGCTTTGCGACCGAAGCCGCCGCCGCCGTAGGACCTTTGGCATCCCGTCCGGCGGCAGGAGATACGCCATCCGCCACCGGCATATGTGCCCGCCGTCCATCGGGGGTAGCGCCGGTTTGAGCACCAAGCGGCACATTGGCGGAAACGGGATACAGTCCCGCCTGATAGATGCCACCACGGGGGTTGCGGTGATTTTCCACCGATCGGGTATATGTATACGCCACTTCTCTGGCAAACAAATCAATTTCCGGAATATCATTCCCGTACTTCGGCAAACCGTCGATCAGTTCCTCTAACCGGGAGAATCGCTCCATGTCCGACGGTGTGACTACCTGCTCCAGCACCATTGCGCTCACCTGCTTCACCGTTTCGTCGGTGATCGGCTGACCACTGTGTGCCAATTCTTTGACGATCCCGGCGACGATCTGCTCTGCATCCGCCGCCGATACGCCTCCCTCTCCGAAATTGTGATCCATGGCATCCCGGAAGTCCGCCATAGTAGCTACGTGCTGACGAAACACCAATTCCCGTACAGCATACAGCCCGTCCGCCATGTTGGCGATACCGAATCCCTGCGGTCCGGTAAAATTGTAAACAGCGCCGCCCCGTTGGACCGGCAGTCCCCGTCCGATACAATCCTCAACCATCGAGGATTCAAACGGTAAGGGACACAGAACGGCATGAGCGGTATCAATGGCATTATCGGAATTGATGAGTAATTCCACCATATAGTCCATCTGTTTCTGATAGGCATCGAAAAACTGCTCAAAGGATGTCATTCGCGTGACATCACCTGTCTCTATGCCGATCAATTCGCCGGCATCCATCCCATTGCGGAAGGTCAACTCAGCGATCCGGCACATATTGAAGAATGCGGCATCGTGCCAGCCTTCCGTCTTACCGGGTGCCTGCGGTTCGACACAACCGATGATAGCATAATTACGGGCATCCTCTAAGGATAGTCCTCGATTGAGCAGGGCGGGGATGATCACCTCGTCATTGTAGTACGCCGGAAGTCCCACCCCGGTACGGGTCAGCTCCGCCGCCTTGATCCGCAGATCGTGCGGCGTACCGTTCCAAAAGCGTACCGACAGCGAGGGGGCAGGCAGTTGCACATGCATAGATGCCTGTAGACACATAAAAGACAGGTCATTGGTCACATCCAGCCCATCTTTGTCCTGACCGCCGACGATCAGATTCTGGAATAGGCTGTAGCCGGCAAATCCCTCTGCCGATGCCGCATCTCGCACCTTGTTCAGGTCATTGAGCTTGATCCAAATGCAGTCGATCAATTCCTGGGCAAAATCCGGGGTGATTCTTCCCGCTTTCAGATCCGCTTCGTAATAGGGGTACATATACTGGTCAAACCGTCCGGGCGAGATAGAATGCCCACTGGACTCAGTCTGCAACAACATCTGAACGAACCAAAATGACTGGCACGCCTCCCAAAATGTCCCGGCGCCGTTTTCCGGCACACGGCGACAGTTGGCGGCGATCTGTTCCAGTTCATTTTTTCGCCGTGGATCGGAACATTTGCTTGCCTGTTCCTCCGCCAGTGCCGCATACCGACGGGCATAGGTGACGGCGGAATCGCAGGAAAGCATCACCGCCTGCAGAAAATGATGCCGTTCGGCATAGTCTCCATCGCTGGGCCGCAGAGATGCGAGCGCCTGTTCCGCTTCTGCCCGGATGCCCTTGTATCCGATCCGCAGTACCTTATCATACTGCACACAGATGTGTCCGACACCGTTATAAAAATAGTTGCCGGTGGTAAACACATTGTGCCGGATCGCCCGCAGGGTTTCGGGCATCATGTAGCCTGTCGCCAGTTCGCTGGTAGTTTTCCCCTTCCAGTAAGGATGCACCTGCCGCAGACGCCGCTTGGTTTCTTCGGTAATATCAAACGGATCTGCTTTTCGGGTAGCAACGGTGTCAAACTCCGATTCGAGCCATTCGAACGAAAACTCCGGGAATGTCTGACAACCACGGGGGGCGATACTGGCACTGCCGACCACCAGCTCATCCGGACGGATGGTGATCGGGATGTTCTCCAATATATGGGCGAATGCTTTCCCCCGCCGGGCGACGATCGGTTCACCCTCCGTTGCCCGATAGGATTCTGTCAGCAAAACAGCCCGGTCCGCCTCGATCTGAGGCGGTTTTGAAAACAGATGTCGGATCAAGCCGTCTATACGAGGGGACTTCGGTGCATCATATACCGTATACTGCATGATCCCGCCTCCTTTTATTCAGTCGTTCTGCGCCGTTTCTGTCATCTTATTTATTCAGTTCTGCCAGCACTCTGCGGGTGATCTCCGCCACCAATGCGCTATCCGCCGTCTGTGCTGCCGATGTACCGGAGCAGTTGTGCTTACAGCGACAGTTCTCTGTGCCGAGATTATTACATTTTTTACAACCGGGATGACGACCGGGGATCTGCATTTTTTTACGCAGTTCCATCAGTTTTTCCAG
>JAZLKY010000360.1:0-1008 GCA_045597885.1 Acutalibacteraceae bacterium
TTCCCGGACACCCTGGAAAATGGCTGTCTTTCCGTCCACCTGTACCTGTGCGCCCATCCGGCGCAGCTCCTCCACATAGCGGAAGCGATTCTCCCAAATACCCTCGGTCACCACGCTGGTACCGTCCGCCATCGACAGCAATGTGCCGATCTGTGGCTGCATATCCGTCGGAAAGCCGGGATGTGGCATCGTCTTCACATTGCAGTGACGAATCTGCCCGGAGAACCGGACACGCACGGCATCGTCCATCTCATCCACCTGCGCCCCCATCTCCTCCAACTTGGCAGAAATGGATTCCAGATGCTTGGGGATCACATTGCGGACAAGAATATCTCCCTGTGTCGCCAGTGCCATCGCCATGTATGTTCCCGCCTCGATCTGATCGGGGATGATCGAGTAGGTCGCCCCATGCAACCGATCTACCCCACGGATCTTGATCACGTCCGTACCGGCACCCCGCACATCCGCCCCCATGGTGTTGAGGAAGTTGGCGAGATCGACGATATGCGGCTCTTTTGCGGCATTCTCGATGACGGTCATGCCCTTGGCACGGACGGCAGCGAGCATGATATTCACCGTTGCCCCGACACTCACCGTATCCAGATACACGGAATTACCGATCAACTGATCGGCGCTCATCTCAATGATCCCCTGCTCCGGCGGTGACGATACCGCTCCCAAAGCGTGGAATCCCTTGATGTGCAGATCAATGGGGCGGACACCGAACCAACATCCGCCCGGCATGGGAACACGGGCTGTCCCGTATTTGCCCAGCAAAGCCCCGATGAAATAGTACGATGCCCGCATCGTACGTGCCAATTCGCTGTTGACCTCCTTGGTAAATACCGAGCGAGGATCAATCGAGACCGAATTGGCACCCACACGCTCCACACCGGCACCAAGCGATCTCAAAATATGCAGGGAAGTAGAAACATCGTTGATATTGGGAATATTCTCTATGATACACGGCTCATCCGACAGGATGCCCGCCGGCAATATCGCCACGAC
>JAZLKY010000361.1:0-1734 GCA_045597885.1 Acutalibacteraceae bacterium
GATCCGTCTGATATCGACCCGTCTGATATCGTCCCGTCCGATACTGAACCGACCGGTTCCGGTGACCCGTCCGATACCGAACCGACTGAGTCAACCGAACCGGGAGATACCGAGCCCACCCTTCCACTCCCATCGGAGGAAGAACCGCCTGATGTGGTGACCGAAACAGAGTGATCGTTCTGTTCTGTTGCAGAGAAAGGTAAAGGTATGGAAAAAAGTTTGAACAAACCCGTATATGACTGCCTAAAACGCTTTTTTGATGTCGTGATATCTGGGTTGCTGATCGTTCTTTTGTCCCCGCTGTTGCTCTATCTGACACTGAGGGTGCGCCGGGACGGCGGTCCCGCCATCTATTCACAAACCCGCATCGGCAAGGACGGAAAACCGTTCAAAATTTATAAATTCCGCAGTATGTGTGTCAATGCGGATTCTCCCGAAATGCTGGCAAAGCTGGCAGAAATGAACGAGATGGACGGTCCGGCGTTCAAAATCAAGGACGATCCCCGGATCACCCCTTTCGGACATCATATCCGCCGCACCAGTCTGGACGAACTGCCGCAGTTGTTCAATGTTTTCGTCGGTTCCATGACATTAGTCGGTCCCCGCCCGCCGTTGGAGTCTGAGGTGGAAAAATATACCGATTATCAGCGCCAACGCCTGTTGGTCAAGCAGGGACTGACCTGCTATTGGCAGTGTAGCGGTAGAAACAACATCAGCTTCAAAGAATGGGTGGAATTGGATCTCAAATATATCCGGGAACGCAGTCTGTGGACAGATCTGAAGATTTTGATCAGAACCATTCCCGCCGTTTTCAGTGGCAGTGGAGCGGAATGAACAGTTATGAGTGATGAGTGATAATGGAGAACGGATCGCCGGGCAGCGATCCGTTTTTTCATCAGTTTTTCAGTGTCGTTATCGGCACAACACAAACACCGTCCGACCGTCTGGAAGCATAATCTCCCGCCCCGACCAAGACCATTAAAAATGCGAATTCCGACGATTGGCATATTTTATTCCGACGATCGGCAAAAGCACGCAAAAAAGGCTGTTTTATCCCTTTTTGCGGGACTCGGCTTTGAGGCGCAGTTCCTTTGATAAGATGCGCTTGCGAAGACGGATGGTTTTGGGGGTAACTTCCACCAGCTCGTCATCGTTGATGAATTCAAGGGACTGCTCCAAGCTGAGGACGGTGGGCGGTACCAGACGCAGTGCCTCATCCGAACCGGAGGCACGGGTGTTGGTAGCGTGCTTCTTCTTGCACACATTGACCACGATATCCTCGTCCTTCGGAGATTCTCCAACGATCATCCCTTCATAAACCGGTACACCCGGCCCGATGAACAGCGCACCCCGATCCTGGGCATTGAACAGACCGTAGGCGCAGGTCTCCCCCGTCTCATGTACCACCAGCGAGCCTTGTACCCGTTGCAGAATATCGCCCTTGTACGGCTCATAGCCGTCAAAAATACTGTTCATGATGCCATTCCCGTTGGTGTCGGTCAGGAACTGCTGACGGTAGCCCATCAAGCCACGGGACGGAATGCGAAATTCCAAATGGCTGATGCCGGTATCCCGTGTACCCATGTTGACAATCTCCGCCTTGCGGGAACCAAGGCGCTCCATGACCGTGCCGACATACTGCTCCGGCACCTCGATGACCAGCATCTCCATCGGTTCGAGCAGTTGTCCGTCATCACCTTTTTTGTAAATGGCCTGGGGGCGGCTGACCGCAAA
>JAZLKY010000362.1:0-3414 GCA_045597885.1 Acutalibacteraceae bacterium
TGGCTACGATCCGACTTGAGATTTTTCGGTCATGCCCGTGATGCGGTCATTTTCGTCAATGCTGACCACACCGCATTTGAGCAGTCTTTTTTCATCCGGCTCGTAATACCGCATGATGCAGGAGGTCTGTTTCTGCTCCGCATAGCGAATGAAATCCGTCAGACTGAAGTCCAGCAGATTGTCTCCGGCGATCACCAGCAGATCGTCATCCAGCCCCAGACGGTCGATGGCAAACTGGATATCCTTTACCGCTCCCAGCCGTGTTTCGTTGGAAGATGTGCCGTCATCCACCACGGTGATCTTCTGCGGCTTACCCGCCGCCCAACGATCAAAATGGGTGGCAAATTTGTGATTGGAGATCACAACATATTCATCCACCCTGCCCAGCGTGTCGATATCGTCGATCAGCCAGTCGAGGATGGGCTTGTCCTGCACAGCCAGCAGGGGCTTGGGAAAGTTCTCTGTCAAAGGATATAGCCGGGTGGCGTATCCGGCTGCCAAAATCACACATTTCATAAATCTACCCCATCGGCACTGTTACAAATATGGACGGAATATTTTCCCTCTAACAGTGGGAAAGCCTTCAGGTAGGCATCAGTGACCTGTCGGGAGATGCTCTCCTCATATGCCGGATCAATCAGCGCCATACAGCACCCCTTGAATCCCGCTCCACTGAACCGTCCACCATAGATCCCGTCGGTCACGGTCATGATCTCATACAGCGTCTTCAGCTCCGGCGAACCGGTCTCCCAGTTGTAAATGCTGGAGCGCCCGCTCTCAAATGACAGCCGCCCGAAGGCTTCGATATCGCCCTGCCGCCATGCCTCGGCTCCACGCTGTACCCGGTCATACTCCATATACCAGTGCTCTGCCCGCTTCGCCCAGCTTTCCGGCAGGCGATCCTTATACTGATGATATACCTCGACCGGCACTTCCCGCAGATAGGTTTCGGAAAATTTGCCGTATTCCATGCCGGCATACGCCTTCAGTGCATAGGCGGCACTGCGGCATTCGTCCACCCGCATATTGAACTTTGATCCTGCCAGTGTCCGCTCGATGCCGGAGAAGAAAATGGCGATCTTATACGGCTTCATCGACGGGGCGGTGGGGATCAACTCGTAACTGTCGTCCTTGGTGTCCAAATACAGCAAATGGTCTTTCTTGGAAAAGACTTCACAGCTCTGATCCAATTTGCCGCAGGAAACACCGACATAACTGTTTTCTGCCTGCAGGGCGGTCATGATCATCTCCATCGGTGACAGATGGATGTCATTCACCCGGCACAGAGCAGAGAGAAAGGCGATGATCACCGCCGCCGAGGAAGAAAGTCCGCCGATGGGCAGACTGCCCTCGATGACACCGCTGAGTCCTACCGACAGTGGGTGCCGGTGGCCCAAGGCGATCGTTGCTCCCCGGAGATAGTCTGCCCAATCGTTCTGCTTCTGCTCCGGGACGGAACGCACATGGAACTGTGCCCGCTTGTCAAATTGCAGAGAGGTCAGTTCCACCACGCCGTTCTGTTTGGGGGCATAGGCAATATGGATACCTTTGTCGATGGCGAACCCGGTGATCTTTCCGTATTGATGATCCGAGTGTGCTCCCAACGGACAAATGCGGTAGGGACAGAAAGCGATCCCTTCAGATGCCCGCCTGTAGATCTGCTCAAACATATCTTCACATTGCATGATGATTGATTCTCCGATCCGGCTTCTTTGCAGAGGGAAAACAAGCCAACTATTCTTATATGATTCACATTTTTCGGCAAAAAATATGCCGATTCTCACCAACGACATCATATCATACGGGAGGGGCAAAGTCAAGTGCTTGTTTGCCTTCGATTCCTTTCCCGTTTTCGTGAAAATCAAAGATATTAAACAGCCCCTGCTATTCGTCACACAACGGCATTCAAGCATGGATTGCCATGCCGTGTTAGATGTTAGACGGTAGATGTTAGCTGTTAGATATTGAAAGCTCAAACAAGTTGTAGGGGCGAGTTTCCGTGCCCGGCGCACGCTACGGAGTAATTTAATCAATTTTGCGGGTTGCTCTGCGGAACGGGCAAGCCCGTTCCCTACGGATGATTTCAAAATTTGCAGTGTTCGATATCGGTAATTATGCATTATGAATTATGAATTATCTAACAACTCATACGGTGCAGTTGTTATCGCCACTTTGCGCCGATAACCCTACGGTTTTCGACACGGCTTTAGCGGGTGGATCTTTTGGAGCGTGCGGTGCGTTTTTTTTCGGCGGGAGTGCCGCTCGGCTTTTTTCTGCCGGCGGTGTGGGACGGCACGCTCTGTCGGCTGACAGGCTCAGCGACCAGGCAGTTCTTTCCGTTGCCGATCAGATCGGTGCGACCGGCTTTTTTCAGAGCCGTCAGCACCAGTGCCCTGTTCTCCGGTCGGTAATACTGCAACAGCGCCCGTTGCTGTGCCTTCTCTTCGGAGGTGCGGGGAACATAAACGGGCTGCATGGTCATGGGGTCCAGCCCTGTGTAGAACATGCAGGTCGAGACCGTGCCGGGGGTGGGATAGAAGTCCTGTACCTGTTCCGGGTGCAGTCCCTCCTTTTTGAGGAACAGCGACAGCCGGATGGCATCATTGACCGTACTGCCGGGATGGGAGGACATGAGATAGGGGACAAGATACTGTTTCTTGCCGGCACTTTTGGTCAGCTCGTAAAAACGCCTTTGAAATCTTTCATATACCGTGAAGGATGGCTTCCCCATGTATTGGAGAACATTGTCGGAAACGTGTTCTGGAGCGACCTTCAACTGCCCACTGATGTGATGCTCAATCAGTTCCTTGAAAAACCGTTCGTCCCGGTCGGCGATCAGATAGTCGTACCGGATGCCGGAGCGGATGAATACCTTTTTGACACCCGGCAGTTTACGCAGCTTGCGGAGCAGAGCAAGATAGTCTTCGTGGGACACCTTCACCGCCGGACACATGGCGGGGGCAAGGCATTTCCGATCCTTGCACAGTCCCCGCTTCAGTTGAGCATCACAGGAGGGAAAACGAAAATCTGCCGTCGGACCGCCCACATCATGGATGTATCCTTTGAAGTCCGGCATGGCGATAATCTTTTTGGCTTCCGCCAACACGCTCTCGTGACTGCGGGAACAGACCTGCCGCCCCTGGTGATAGGCAATGGCACAGAAATTACACGCTCCGAAACAGCCTCGGTTGTGAATGATGGAAAACTTGACTTCTTCGATTCCCGGCACGCCGCCGAGCGACAAATAATCGGGATGAAAATCCCGCATATACGGCAATCCGTACACCATGTCCATTTCTTCGGTGGACAGTGGTGCTGACGGCGGATTCTGCACCAATATCTGTTTTCCGTGGCGTTGGATGACTGTTTTGCCCCGGACGGCATCCTGCTCCTGCTGTTGGATGCGGCAGGATA
>JAZLKY010000363.1:0-3416 GCA_045597885.1 Acutalibacteraceae bacterium
CTGTGTCCAGTCAAGAAGCTTACAGGCATTTCGTATACGGATGTCGATATAAAATGCTTTTGGTGAAGTCCCGCACCGGTCCCGAAAAATGTGATTAAACCGGCTGACGCTCAGTCCCATCATGTCGGCATAGGGTTCTGCCCGATAATGAAGATAATGATATATGACATCATCGTTTTGAAAAATGCGATAGAACTGCTGCACATGCGATGGATATATCCATACCTGTGCCGGATACAGTATCTTATCTTCAAAATATATTTTTCCCTGTTCCACAAAAAATTCGGTGAAATGTGTGAGCGGATCAAAACTGTAATGAACAGCCACGTAACATTACTCAAAACCACCGACCGTGAAGAGGCTCTGCGTGGTGCGGACGGCGTGGTTTGCACCGTTTTTAACGGTGACGTTGATATCTGAAAATACGAGATCGAGATCCCGAAAAAGTATGGAGTAGATATCAATATAGGGGACACCCGCAGCGTTTCCGGCATTTTCCGTGCGTTACGAAACATCCCACTGATGCTCGACGTCTGTGCTGACATCGAAAAATACTGTCCGCAGGCAGTATTCCTCAACTATACTAATCCTATGAGCATGCTTTGTAAAGCGATGCTTACCTATGCTCCGAATGTAGACGTGACCGGACTGTGCCACAGTGTGCAGGGAACATCGAAGATGCTTGCTGAATGGGCGGGGAAGGATATGAGCACCCCCGAAGCAAGAGATAGACTCCGGTACACTTGTCTCGGTGTCAACCACCAGGCGTTCTTTACAGAACTAACTTATGACGGAGAAGATCTATATCCCATCATCCGGGAAAAGATCACGGATCCGGTGTTTTATAAAAAAGAAAAGGTGCGTAATGAACTGTTCAAGACCTTTGGCTATTATGTCACGGAATCCAGTGGACATAATTCTGAATATTGTGCCTGGTTTCGAAAACGTCCCGACCCGATCCTTAAATACTGTTCTGAAGACGGGGCAAATTGGAATCCCGGAGCATACGCATTTTCTTTAAACCTAAGACGAAATCCAAATCGCTTTGATCAGCAAGTCAAAGAATTCATGGAAAGCGAGATCAAGCCCGAACGGGGACAGGAATTTGCGGCTCATATTTTTAATGCCCGCATCGGAGACCATACGCCATTCCCGTTTAACGCCAATCTGCTTAACGGTGATACCATTGTCAATCTGCCGGCGGATACGTGTGTCGAGATCCCGGTATTGGCAACGAAGGATGGGTATCAGCGTACCTTCCGGGGGAAAATGCCGTCCGGTCCGGCGGCAATGGTAAATTACACCGCCAATATCGAAAATTTGGTGGTTGAAGCGTTCCACGAAAAGTTAAAAGATAAAGTGATCCAGGCTGTATCGCTTGATCCGTTATGCAGTGCTGTACTGAGCTTGGAAGAAGTAAGACAGATGTGTAATGAATTGTTTGCGGTCAACAAAGACTACTTGGGAGATTATAAATAAAAAAGTTAAAACCGGGCTGTCACGCTGATCTTTTAGTGTAACAGCCCGGTTATTATTTTAGAGGATGCCGGAACGGAACAAAAGCGTTTTAACCGTTCCTTATTTTGCCTTAAAACTGTCTTTGAGTGAAACACATCGGTTGAACACCGGGTGATCGGTGGTGCTATCCTTATTATCCACGCAGAAGTAGCCCAGCCGCATGAATTGGAATGAATCCGGCGCTTTTGCGGAAGCAAGACTTTTTTCCAGTTTACAGCCTTGCAAAACTTCTAAAGAATTCGGGTTAAGACATTGGAGAAAATCTTTGTCTCCGGCATCGGGATCAGCATCTGCAAACAGGCTGTCATACAGCCGTACCTCAGCGTCCACGGCAGTAGTGGCATCCACCCAGTGGATGGTGCTTTTCACCTTCCTGCCGTCGGCAGTATTGCCGCCTTTACTGTCGGGATCGTATTCAGCCAACACCTCGGTGACATTGCCGCTCTCATCCTTTACACAGCCGGTGCATTTGATCACATAAGCAGATTTAAGTCGAACCTCGTTGCCGGGAAACAGGCGGAAATATCCCTTGACTGGCTCTTCCATAAAATCTTCCGCTTCGATCCAAAGATGCTTGGAAAAAGTGACCGTGCGGTTGCCTGCCTCCGGCTTGGCAGGATTATTTTCGACGGAAAATACATCCTGTTCGTCTTCGGGATAATTAGTCAGTGTCAGTCTGACAGGACGAATGACCGCCATCGCTCGGTCGGCGTTTTCATTAAGATCCTCTCGCAGACACGCCTCCAGCAAAGCGACTTCGACCGTATTGGGAACTTTAGCCACGCCGATCTTTTCACAAAATGTTCTTACAGAAGACGGGGTATATCCTCGACGGCGCAGACCGCAGAGGGTAGGCATACGAGGATCGTCCCAGCCTGCGACATATCCCTCTTCGACCAGCTTGCGCAATTTACGCTTGGACATAACGGTATAATTAATACCAAGCCGGGCGAATTCGATCTGCCGTGGAGCGGCATCAATGGAAACATTCTCCACAACCCAGTTGTATAACGGACGGTGATCCTCAAATTCAAGAGAACAAAGCGAATGAGTGATCCCTTCCATCATATCCTCGATAGGATGAGCAAAATCATACATGGGATAGATGCACCATTTGTTCCCCTGGCGATGATGAGGACAGTGATTGATGCGGTAGATCACTGGATCACGCATATTAAAATTCCCACTGCTGAGGTCGATCCTTGCCCGCAGTGTCATCCGCCCGTCTTCAAATTCACCTGCCCGCATCCGGGCAAAGAGATCAAGACTTTCTTCGACCGGGCGATCACGGTAGGGGCTGACGGCAGGATGGGTTAGATCACCACGGTTCTCCCGTACCTGGTCTGGGGACAGCTCGCATACATACGCCAATCCTTTTTTGATCAGTCCAATCGCCTGGTTGTACATCTCTTCAAAATAATCGGAGGCATAATAAAACCTGTCATCCCAATCAAATCCAAGCCAGTGAATATCTTCCTGTATTGCATCGACATACTCTTCATCTTCCTTGGTGGGGTTGGTGTCATCCATCCGAAGATTGCAGATCCCGTTGTACTTCAGAGCTGTACCGAAATCAATGCACAAGGCCTTGGCGTGACCGATATGCAGATAGCCGTTAGGTTCGGGAGGAAAACGAGTGTGTACTGTTTTTCCGGCGCATCTGCCGCCTTCTTTCAGTTCTTCCTCAATGATTGCATGAATAAAATTAGTTGTTTCTGCCATATTTCACTCTTCCTTTCCGTCCCATACGGCGATAGCGGCACTCAGCCGATCAATGACCGTTTCTTTGCCGAGTAATTGCATGATCGCACACAGATCGGGAGTGTTGCGGCGACCGGTGATGGCGATACGAATAACAGTGCTGACATCACCGACATGCCCTTTGTAGGCATCCGGCT
>JAZLKY010000364.1:0-3607 GCA_045597885.1 Acutalibacteraceae bacterium
ACCTTCCTCTGCGACAGCCCGTCCATGGGGCGGTTGGAGCATCAGATCATGCAATTAAAAAATGCGGAGAAGCAATATCTTTCGTGGATCGTCAAAGAGGCGGAGGCATCATTTGCATATTTTCAAAACACACCGCCGCAGATCAAATTGCGGTTGCGTGAGGATGCGCCTTTTGGCGGTCAGCAGATCATCAAGAATTTGCTCGAATGTTTTCTCCTGTTGGTACAACGTCACGGGAACAGCATCCGCTTGGAGGATCACGCCGTCCCCATTAATCAAATGCATCACCATATGCGTATCGTTGCGGAGATACAGGACTATATCCGTGCCCACTTCTCCGAAAAGATCACACTGGATTTTCTTGCAGAGCAGAATCGCATCAGTGTCACGCAACTCAAGCGGATCTTCAAAGAACAGACGGGGAATACTGTTATAGCTTATCTGATCGGCTACCGGATGGAGGAAGCCAAACGGCTGATCCAGGAAAGCAATCTCAACTTTACGCAGATCGCGGGACGGGTCGGCTACGATAACATTTATTATTTTTCCAATGCATTTAAACGGCATTTCGGGATCACGCTGACCGAATACGCCAATTCGCTGATGCAGTAATGCACGATAATATGCATTATGCATTGTGAATTATGAATTGTCTAACAGCCACCGTCTAACATCTAACACGACGCTGCACGCTACGGGGCTTACATACGATTGTGGGTTACATTTTAACTCCCTCACTCATAGTTGTATCGAATTGGAAGAAAAGGAAAAACAACTGATAAATCTTTTAAAAAAAGATCACCATAAAATAGCGCCCCCGTTCCCAATTGTGGGACGGGGGCGTTTTTTAATAATGTTCGATCATTTATCCAACCCGTTTGCCGATTTAAAATCAAGAAAATCGTCATAGGTCATCATCTTATCGAGTAGTTTGCCGTCTTTCAGCTCCATGATTCGGTTGGCGACCGTCTGTATGAACTGGTGGTCATAGGACGAAAACAGCACATTGCCGGGGAAATTGGTCAATCCGTCATTGACGGCGGTGATGGATTCGAGGTCAAGATGGTTTGTTGGCTGGTCAAGCATCAGCACATTGGAGCCGTACATCATCATCCGGGAGAGCATACACCGCACCTTTTCGCCGCCGGACAGTACCTTGACCGGCTTGAGAACATCATCGCCGGAGAACAGCATCTTGCCGAGGAATCCCCGCAGATAGGTTTCGGTATTGTCGGAGGAATATTGGTTGAGCCATTCCAGCAGATTACTGTCGTTCCCATCAAAATAAGCAGAATTGTCCTTCGGGAAATAGGACAAACTGGTAGTGCCGCCCCATTTATAATTGCCCTCGTCCGGCTCCAGTTCACCGGAAAGGATCTTGAACAGGGTAGTGGTGGCGATCTCGTCCTGCCCGACGAATGCGACCTTGTCGCCCTTGTTCAGCCGGAATGAGATATTGTCCAGCACCTTGACACCGTCTACTGTTTTGGATATTCCTTCTACGGCAAGGATCTCTTTCCCGGCTTCCCGATCCATCTGAAATCCGACATAAGGGTAGCGGCGGGAGGAGGCGGGCATTTCTTCGACCGACAGTTTTTCGAGCAGCTTGCGCCGGGAGGTGGCTTGGCGGGACTTGGATTTGTTGGCGGAGAACCGTTGGATGAAGTTCTGCAATTCTTTGATCTTTTCTTCATTTTTACGGTTCTGCTCCCGCATGACCTTCTGCATCAGTTGGCTGGACTCATACCAGAAGTCATAGTTGCCGACATAGATGCGGATCTGCGTGTAGTCAACATCGACGATATGGGTGCAGACATTGTTGAGGAAGTGCCGGTCGTGCGATACCACGATGACCGTCCCCTCATAATCCATCAGAAAGTCCTCTAACCATCGGATGGAATCAATATCAAGGTGGTTGGTCGGCTCGTCGAGCAGGATGATGTCCGGATGACCGAATAGTGCCCGTGCCAGCAGTACCTTCACCTTTTGCTTGTCTGCCAGAGTGGACATGGATTCGTACAGCAGACTTTCATCCATGCCGAGTCCCTGCAGCATCTGTCCGGCATCGGTCTCGGCATCCCAGCCGTTCATCTCGGCAAATTCGCCCTCCAGTTCGGCAGCTAAAGCACCGTCCTCGTCGGAAAAATCCTCCTTGGCATACAGAGCATCCTTTTGTTGCATGATCTCATACAGCCGGGGATTGCCCTGGATGATGGTGTCCAAAACGGTATATTCGTCATAGGCATAGTGATCCTGCTTGAGTACCGACATCCGGGTGCGGGGGTCGATGATGACCTCGCCCTCGGTCGGTTCAAGATCGCCGGACAGAATGCGAAGGAAGGTGGATTTTCCGGCACCGTTGGCACCGATCACCCCATAGCAGTTGCCGCCGACAAATTTCAGATCTACATGGCGGAACAGGTTTTGTCCACTGAAGTTGATGCCTAAATCGGAAACGGTTATCATAACAAAATACAGCCCCTTATTTCAAAAAATATACCCGATCATTATAACGGAAAAGCGTGGAAAAAGCAACCCTTTTTCTGTAAAAAAAAGTCATGAGAAATAAATGAGAGAAACAGACGGTTTTCCCTTGACTTTTGCCTGCCGATTGGGTACAATACAGAAAAATCAACCATTTTGGAGGTATGATCATATGGAAACGAATTCTTTTCGGCATTTGGGTGTTATGCTGGACTGCTCCCGCAATGCGGTCGTTCGTCCGTCGCAGGTCAAGCGGTATATGGACTATATCGCCGCCGCCGGATACAACACGATGATGCTCTATATCGAGGATACTTATGAGATCAAGAGCGAGCCGTATTTCGGTCATTTACGGGGCAGATATTCCGGCGAAGAATTGCAGGATATGGACGCCTATGCCCGCTCCAAGGGGATGGAGCTGATCCCCTGCATCCAGACTTTGGCACATGTGAATCAGATCTTCCATTGGGGCTGTTACCATCCTCTGCGGGATACGGGGGATATCATGCGTGCCGGAGACGAGAAGGTATATGCACTCATCGACAAGATGTTTGCTTCTCTTTCCGAAAATCTCTCCACCCGTACCGTCAATGTTGGTATGGATGAAGCGGAGATGATCGGGCTCGGCACCTATCTCAAGGATAACGGTTTTCAACCCCGTATGGAGATATTGCTCAACCATGTCAAGCGTGTTGCCGAGATCGGAGAAAAATACGGTCTGACACTGCTCATGTGGGGCGATATGTTCTTCAAACTGGCGTGTGACAATTATTACGGTGCAGGGGACTTGGATCAAAGTGTGATTGATCAGATTCCGCAGAATATCAAGCTGATCTACTGGGACTACTATTCCACCGAGCGGGAACATTATGATGAAAATATCGAAAAATTCCAACGGGTACAGCCGGATGTGTGGTTTGCCGGCGGTGCCTGGGCGTGGGGCGGATTTGCTCCTGCCAGTCACTATTCACTGCGGGCGGAAAAAGCGGCACTTGAGAGTTGCTCCGCCCACGGTGTGCAGGACGTCTTTATCACCGTTTGGGGTGATGACGGGGCAGAATGCTCCCGCTTTGCCGTTTTGCCCGTTTTGTATGCGGCGGCGCAAAATGCAAAGGGTATTTCG
>JAZLKY010000365.1:0-4903 GCA_045597885.1 Acutalibacteraceae bacterium
ACAGGTGCGCCACCGCCCGTATTCTGTGGTGCTTTTCGATGAGAACGAAAAGGCACATCCGGATATTTTCAATTTGCTGTTGCAGGTGCTGGAGGATGGACAATTGACCGATTCTCAGGGGCGGAAGGTCGATTTTCGTCATACGATCCTCATCATGACCTCCAATGTTGGTGCCAAACAATTGGCGGGTGAGGGGAAGATGGGGTTCGCGGCGGATGACACGGAAATCACCTTCCGGGGACAGCAGACGGCGGTCATGGGAGAGATCAAAAAACTGTTTCGCCCGGAGTTTCTTAACCGAATAGACGAGATCATCGTGTTTCGTCCGCTCACACCGGCACAGGTGGAGCAGATCGTTTCCCGTATGCTTGACGAGCTGCGAGAGCGGGTAGGATCGCTGGGTTATCGGTGCCGTATCGCACCGTCGGTGACGGGGGTGATCGCCGAGGCAGGGTTTGACACGGTGTATGGCGCCCGCCCACTGCGCCGTGCCATCCAAAGGCAGATCGAAGATCCGTTGGCGGAGCTGCTCCTCTCCCCGCCGGAAGACAAAAAAAGAACGGTGAGCATCTCCGCTATGGGAGATGCCGTCACCGTTCAATGGGAACCGGGACCGGTTATTTCGGAGTGACCGTGATATCGTCAATAAACAGGTTGATACGGTACCCGTTACGACCGTAGGTTATACCGAATTCCAGGAAATAGACACCCTGCCGTGCCAGGTTCGTCGCCGTCACGGCGGGAATGTCATAGGTCACCTGTACCCACTTGTCTGTTTCGATCGGGTAATGGATCTGTTCTGTCCCCTGGATATCGTGAACGGACTTGTCATTGATATCGGTGGACAGCAGATCGGCGTTGTTGGTGATGATGGACACATAGTTGTTGAGGCAGGGAGAACCGGCTTTTTCTACCCCCGGACATCCTGCATAATCCGCATACACCCAGAACGAGACCGTATACCCTTTGCCCAGCTCCACCTCGGCATAGTTGCTGTCTATGGGAAGCAGGAAACGGGGGCGGCTCATTTGAGAGAAATCTCTCCCGATGACCTCCAGAGACTTTGTCCCGGAGTGGGCACGCTTGTTGGTGACACCCGTCACCTCACCGCTACAGATCGGGGACTCACCGAGGGCGAAGCTCTCGAAGCCCTGCGTGACCGTCTTTTTGATCACGCCGGCAGATGCGGCGGCACTGCTACCGCCGCCGGAAGGAGCGGAAACGCTCAATCCGATTCCCTTGACTGCCTTGGTGGCAGCGCCGACCAGATCGGTATCATAATAGAATTTTTTGCCGACACCCTTGCCGGTGAGCGTTTCGAACCACACGGTGTTGATCAGCACCTTGCCCCGCCCGTTGGCATAGCCATCGGCGGCGGTCAATCCCTTGCTGCCGTTGGCAACGGTGTATCCTATCTCCTGTGCTTCTAGGAAGGCACTGGCGACCGGCAGAGAATGGACCTCGCTGTAAGAGACCAACTCGGTCGCGGCACCCCGGATCTTGGCGGTCTCGAAGTTGTCCTTGCCGAAGTTCTCCTGGAACAGAATCTGCACGTTGCTGTTCTTGCACAGGGATTTGACCTTGCCTGCCATAGTACTGACAGTGGTCAGCACCTTACCGCTGTCGGAAGAACCGTCCTGCGCCTCGACCAGCACCACATAGTCCCAACTCTCCTCCTGCAGGATCTGTTTGAGCGTCTTATCTCTGGTGATCAATCCCTGCGGGTTGGCGGGAGAAAACTTTTGATAATATCCGTCTCCCAAGCCGCCGGTTCTTCCGTAGATACCGTTTTCCGTCATGGCATCAAGGTGGATCTTCAAAGCACCGGTAGCGGCGGATGCGATGCCGAGCACCATGGAAACGCCCTCGGATGCGGCTAACGGATACAGATTGGTGATGGCATCGGTGGCATAGCGATTGCCGATACACAGCACCCTGACTGTGCCACTGGATTTTTGACGAAACGGGGCTTTGACTTTGACACCGCTTTTTTGAGTCGTAGTGGTGGTGCCTTTGCCACTGCCTTTTTTGGCAGTTGCGGTGGCACCGCCCTTTTTGGTCACCTTGCCGCCGGAAGCGTTCCCGGCGTCACTGCTGTCTGTGTTCTCCTTTTCGGCGCCGCCTTTTTTGGTCACTTTGGGAGTGTCTGTGCCGGCACTGCTTTCGGTCTCACCGATGCTCACATCTTCGGAGACATCTGATTCATTTCCGGATTTTCCGCATGCTGTCAGTGTTGTCAACATGGCTAAAACCAGAAGAAAGGCAAGAACTTTTTTCATAATCAGTCTCCTTTTAATTCTGTATGTACTTATTTTTTGAACTGCTGCAGATAGTCTGCACTGATCTTGATGCTGTCAAACGGATCACCGTCACAGCGATCCTGCTCTACAACATAATATCCCACACCGATGTCCTGCGCGGTCTGCAGGATGCCTTCCCACCACAGGTTGCCCTCACCGATCTCGCAGATGCAGTGCGTCTTGTCGGGGAGCAGCTTCATGTCCTTGAGATGCAGGATGTCGATCCGTCCCGCCAACCGTTCCATCGTGTGCCGGATATCGGCGCCGCCCTCCTGTACCCAGTAGGTATCGAGAACAAAGGAGGTGGTATCGGGATCCAGTCCGTCGATGAGGTAGTCCATCCACAGTTTGCCGTCAAAGCGGCGGAATTCCCGTTGATGGTTGTGGAAGGTGAATTTGAATCCGTGCTGAGCGATCTTATCCGCAAAGGCGTTGGCGTCCCGGATGAACTTTTTGATGCCGTCGAGATCCTCTGCATTATAGCCGCCGATACCGATGTTGGTGGTGCCGAGGATGCGGTGGTTCTCCATCGCCTGTTCGGGATCGGCGATCAGATCGCCGAATTTCTCGTGCGTGCCGCAGACGGTCAGTCCCGCCTCATCCGCATACTGCTTATATTCCGTATAGGGGATACTGCAGCCGGCAGTCTGGATGTTGTCGTATCCGGCGGCGGCGATGCGGCGGAATGTCTCCCGCACGCCGGCGGCATCCGCCATGGTGTTCCGGCAGGTGAATGCCTGCAAGCCCAATTTTTCGATCATGATAGTTTCCTCCCTGTTTTTCTATTAACCGTTTTTTATCTTATCATACCTTTTACGAACTGGCAAGAGAAATTTTTGCCGTTATGCAATTTTTTCGTTAGGCAATATTTGACATAAAACAAAAACTTCAGTTCAGCCGTGCCACATTTTCACCGCCGAGCAGGCGCTCCAGTTCCTTTAGCAGGACGGGGGGCGGATCCACCCACCAGTCGGACGGGGTCCGCACCATTTTACCACTGTCTGTGTAGCGGATATAGACCGGGAGCGAACCGGGGAACACCGCCAACAGCCGACGGACATGTTCAAACACCTCACCGTTGTCAGTCGGCAGGCGCAGATACAGCCCGGCTCTTGGAGAGGGGGCGGCGGACGGCTGCGCCGGTGGTTGTACAGTGGATGTCGGGCGGGATACCGGTGGCTTTTCCGGCACGGTATCCACCCGGTCGGCGATGAGCTTTATCTGGCGGCTGTCGCCCTCTCCCGTCTCCCGGATATCAAGATGTCCCTGTACCAGTATGATCTGTCCCGGCTGCAACAGATTTTCAAACCGGGCAAGCGTCTTGGGGAAAACGATAGTTTCCACCGAACCAAACAGATCCTCCAACGGAATGTATGCCATCCGAGCACCGCTTTTGGTCACCTGTGTCCGGACGGTGCCCACCATGCCCAATACCCGCACCGCAGTGCCGTCGGTATATCTCCCGCCTTCTTCTTCTGCGGCGGCGAGGATCCGGTCGGTGCGGTCAACATGCATGGCGGAATAGTGTGCTTTATACGGAGAGAGGGGATGACCGGTAAGATACAGCCCGGTCACCTCCTTTTCCATGTTCAGCAGGATATCATAGGGGTATTCTTCCAGGGAGGGTACGGTGATCGGCATATCTCCCTGCTCCTCGGCAGTGTCAAAGAAGCCGACCTGTCCCTCCATGGCGATCCGCCCCTGCCGGTCGAGCCGTTCCAGTATCGCCGGGGCCATTTCCGCCATCTGGTGACGGTTCAGCCCCAATCCGTCAAGCGCTCCGCATCGGATGAGGCTGTCCACAGCCGGACGGTTAAATTCCCGTTGACCGTTCAGCCGTTTGCAGAAGGGGTACAGTCCTGCGTAGGAACCGTTCTTTTCCCGCTCCCGCACCAGAGCATCAATGAATCCCCGTCCGATATTGCGCACCGACAGCAAACCGAAGCGGATATGATCACCCGATACGGTGAAGTCTGCCATGCTTTCGTTGATCGAAGGGGGCAGTACCCGGATCCCCATCCGTTCACATTCCCGGATATAAGTCACCGTCTTGTCACTGCCGAATACGCTGGTCAGCAGGGCGGTCATATATTCGAGCGGATACAGGCATTTGAGATATGCCGTCTGATAGGCTACCAGCGCATAGGCGGCGGCGTGCGATTTGTTGAAGGCATAGGATGCGAACGACGACATCTCGTCAAATATCGCATTGGCAGTCTCTGCCGGAACGCCCCGGCGCACACATCCGTCGACCGTCACATTTCCGTCGGCATCGGTCAGCCCGTTGATAAAGATCTCCCGTTCCTGTTCCATGACATCGTGCTTCTTCTTTGCCATGGCACGGCGTACTACATCCGCTCTGCCGAAGGAGTATCCTGCCAGAGAGCGGAAAATCTGCATCACCTGTTCCTGGTACACGATACACCCGTTTGTCACCTCTAGCAGTGGGCGGAGCAGGGGATGGGCATAGCGGATCTTTTCGGGATGATGACTGTTCTCAATGAAGCGGGGAATAGCCTCCATCGGGCCGGGGGGGTACAGGGAAATGACGGCGACCAGATCTTCAAAGCGGGTGGGGTGCAATTGCATCAGCACCCGCTTCA
>JAZLKY010000366.1:0-2828 GCA_045597885.1 Acutalibacteraceae bacterium
CGATCCCGGTTTTTTTGAGATCGTGGATGTCGCAACGGCATTCGGGATGGTCATCAGTCTGCACGTTCAGGACGATGACGGGCTGGACCAACTGGTCAGAACACATCCTGATACGGTGATCGTGGCGGCGCATCCCGGCAATATTGACATCGTGAAACGGCATTTTCAGAGGATGGAAATGAGCGAAAACTACTATCTCGATCTGGCAGGCACCGGACTGTTCCGTCATGGGATGCTCCGGCACGGGATCGACCGGTTCGGGGCAGAACGGTTTTTGTTCGGTTCGGATTATCCGGTCTGTAATCCCGCCATGTTCATCGGCGGGGTACGGGACGATTTTTTGCTGACGGCAGAAGAAAAACGGCTCATTTTGGCACAGAATGCCAAACGGATACTGCATTTTTAGAAGTGCTCTTTTAAAATGATCAAGGTGAGGGATACGAATGTTTACCACGGCAGATTTTATTGAATATCCCGATTCATTTCACCGAGAGCACCGGATGGAAGATCCCGCCCCGGTGTTCCGGCGGCAGTTTGCCGTGCGCCCCGGTCTGCGGCGGGCAACGCTGTCGGTGTGCGGATTGGGATATGGGTATTGGTATCTGAACGGAGAGCCGGTGACAGAGGATCTGTTCACTGCCCCCGTGTCCGACTATACCAAAACGGTATGGTTCACGGTGTATGATGTGACCGGGCGTCTGACGGCGGGAGATAATCTGCTGGCGGTCATTCTCGGCAACGGATTTTATAACGAGAGCTTGTCCACCGCATGGGATTTTGATCTTGCCCGGTGGCGTGGCGCACCGAAATGTGCGGCGGAATTGGAACTGGTCTATGATGACGGTGTCCTGTGGCTGTATACCGATGAAGAATGGAAAGGCAGTCTCTGTTCCCCCGTGCGGTACAATCAACTGCGGGCAGGGGAAACTTATGACACCCGCATCGGAGAGGATTGGCGGATGCCCTCACCGCCGCCCGGCGAATGGAAACCGGCAGTGCGGGCGGCGCATCCCCCCACGGGTGTCCTGCGGGAATGCACCTGTCAACCCATCCGTGTCTGCGGAGAATACCCCGTGAAAGCGGTTACAAAATTGCAAAACGGGCATTATATCCTCGATTTCGGACAGAATCTGTCCGGTTTCCTCCGGGTGGATGCTGTGATCCCGGCAGGGAGAACATGGACATTCCGTCATGCTGAACGGGTGCATGAGGACGGTACGCTTGAATTCAACGGGATGAATGACCCCTACTTTTATAAATCGGGAGACTTTCAGACCGATCGTCTGATCGGCAACGGACAACGGATCACCTGGTCGCCCCGGTTCACCTATCACGGGTTCCGGTATGTTGAGATCGAGGGGATGGAGGAGCCGCCTGTGCCGGGACAGTTCACGGCGCTGTTTGTCCACCAGGATGTGACACCGCTTTCGGCTTTTTTCTGTTCCGATCCGATCATCAACGAGATCACCCGGATGGCACGGATGTCCTGCCTGTCGAATATGTTCTATATGCTCACCGACTGTCCCACCCGTGAAAAATTAGGATGGATGAACGATGCACAGGCATCAATGGAGCAGCTGGTTCAAAACTACGATATCGCACCACTGCTGTGCAAGTGGGTGCAGGACATGGCGGATGCGATGAATGAGCAGGGGGATCTGCCGGGTATCGTCCCCACCGGCGGGTGGGGATATGAATGGGGCGGCGGACCGGTCAGCACCGGGGCGCTGTTCGAACTCTGCTATCAGTTGTTCCGTCAACGGGACGACGGCGAAACGGTGCGGCGGTACTATCCCGTGATGGAAAGACATATGACCTATATCCTGGCGCAGACCGATTGCACTGACGGGTTGATCGGCTTCGGTTTGCCGGATTGGTCGCTCCCCTTTGACTATACCGATCAGGTCCCCACCCCGCTTAAATTTTCCACCACCCTGTTGGCGATCAAATACTGCCGCTATATGACACAGTTTGCCGGCTTTTTGCAAAAGGCGGCGGATGTCACCCGATGGGAAACGGCGGAGAAAAAACTGTCGTCGGCATTCCGCACGGCATATCTGAACGCCGACGGCACCTGCCGGGTGACCGAGCAGACCGCCCTTGCCATGATGATCGTGCTGGGACTGTATGACGATTTGTCACCGCTCAAGGATCAGCTGCTTGCCGCCATCGGGAAATGGAACGGGCATCTGTTCTGCGGCATGGTGGGACAGCAATATCTGTTCGATGCACTGGACATCTGCGGCCGCTCGGATCTGGCATATGATATCATCACCGCTCCCGGGCATCCGTCCTATCGGGAGTGGATCAATGAGGGTGCTACCACCCTGTGCGAGTGTTGGGGGACGGAAAACTCCAACAACCACCATATGCTCTCCTGCGTGATCGGGTGGTTTGACCGCACACTGGTCGGTTTCCGTCCGGCAGAGGGCGTGAACGGCTACCGGGAGGTGTGGCTCACACCGGCGTTCGTGCCGCAGCTTGACCACTGCATGGGACGGTTCGATACGGTGTCCGGGCAGTATGTTGTGGCATGGCGGCGGGAACCGGACGGCACTGTGACGATGGATGTGACCGTGCCGGAAAACGGCACCGCCGTCCTGCGCCCGAACGGATACCGCCTGCTGACGGAAGACACGGTCCTGACTGCCGGACAGCATACGGTGCGGCTGGAACAATGCATAATTCATAATGCATAATTGTTATATTTCGCAACAACCGTAGGGGCGAACATTGTTCGCCCACCCTACGATGTCGCCGCCCGTTTGCGGGTGTTTTCGGTGGTGAATCGGAGAAACTACACGCTACGGTTGACCGAGCTTTTTCTG
>JAZLKY010000367.1:0-1285 GCA_045597885.1 Acutalibacteraceae bacterium
ATACTGTCGGGAAGAACGGCAGACCGTCCACGCTGGAGCAGTTCGGACGGGATCTTACCCGTTCTGCCAGGGCGGGACGGCTGGACCCGGTGATCGGCAGAGAGGAAGAGATCCGGCGGGTGATCCAGATCCTGTGCCGCCGCACCAAAAACAACCCTTGTCTGATCGGAGAGCCAGGGGTAGGGAAAACGGCAGTGGCAGAGGGACTGGCACAGCGTATTGCTACCGATGATGTACCGGAATTGCTCCGGGGGAAGCGGCTGATTGCTCTGGATCTGACCGGTATGGTGGCGGGGACGAAATACCGTGGCGATTTTGAAGAACGGGTGAAAGCCGCTATCAACGAGGTGGAAAAAGCGGGGGATGTTCTGCTTTTTGTTGATGAGATGCATAATCTGATCGGTACAGGAGCGGCGGAGGGAGCAGTGGATGCCGCTAACATTTTTAAGCCACTGCTTGCCCGTGGGGAACTGCAACTGATCGGAGCGACCACGCTTGACGAATATCGGCGGCATATTGAAAAGGATGCGGCGCTGGAACGCCGCTTTCAGCCGGTGAATGTCGGTGAACCGACGCCGGAGCAGGCACTTGCCATCCTTAAGGGATTGCGGGATAAATATGAAGCGCATCACAAGGTGCGTATCACCGATGAAGCACTGACGGCGGCGGTGCATCTGTCGGTGCGGTATATCCCCGACCGGTTTTTGCCGGACAAGGCTATTGATCTGATGGACGAAGCCGCCTCCCGTGTTCGACTGCGGACGTATGCTGCTCCCGATGAGGTGCGGGAGATGGAGAATGAAGCCGCCCGGCTGTCGGCGGAGAAAAAGGCGGCAGTACACGAGCAGGATTTTGAATTGGCAGCCCGTCTGCGGGACGAGGAACGGTCGCTGACTGTCCGGCTGAAAGAGGAGCGGGAACAGTGGCAACAGGAAAACGGCGGCAACGACCGGGAGGAAGTGACGGCGACAGATGTGGCATCTGTTGTCGCCGGGTGGACGGGTATCCCGGTGGAGCAGGTCAGCCGGGAAGAAGAGGATCGCCTGCGGCATCTGGAAGAGATCCTCCACCGCCGGCTGGTGGGACAGGAGACGGCGGTATCGGCGGTCGCACGGGCGGTGCGCCGGGGGCGCACCGGTCTCAAGGATCCCCGCCGGCCGGCAGGATCGTTTATTTTTCTCGGTCCGACAGGGGTCGGCAAGACAGAGCTGTGCAGGGCGCTGGCACAGGCGTTGTTCGGCGATGAAAAGGCGATGATCCGGCTGGACATGTCGGAATATATGGA
>JAZLKY010000368.1:0-15114 GCA_045597885.1 Acutalibacteraceae bacterium
GCCGACATCGACCGGCAAGCCGACCGATGCCGCCCCGTCCGGTGACACGGCAAAGCCCGCATCCGCCGAAAGGCAGAACGAAACCGCCGAACCGGTCACACCCCCCGCCACCCGGCAGATCACTGTGGACGGGAAGAAGATCACCTTGCGGTATTTAGGCGTAGGAAAAACCGATGGGAGCCGTGTACACGACCGGTACGAGTATGAAACGGAAGACGGCGGATTTGCATCTTTTGACAGTGTTACCGGTGAATGGTTAAGTTATTGCGTATCCGATAAGGTTGCAGAAAAAACGGTGTTGCCCGAAAACAAGATCTCCGAGGAGAAGATACGGATTATAGGAGAACAGTTTATCAAAGATGCGGGATATGATATTTCGCATTGTGATTTTGACGGCGTTCGTTTTAGTGAAAAAAGCCGGCGTTATATCGTAAAGTATTCTGTTCATGTCGATGGGATAGAATCGTCGGAGATTTATGAAACAAGTTTATTTGAAGATGGAACCATAGATAGTTTTTGGTGTAATCCTCATATTTATGATAAAGTGGATGTCAGTCATATCGAAATCGACGAAGAAAAGATGATGGAGCGACTGTTGAAGGATATCCCATCTGTTAATTACGAAAGAATCGATAAAAAGATTATCATGAGTCAGGATGGGAAAATGCAATTGGAGTACCATGTGTGGTATACCGGATCAGTTGCGGTCCATGTACAGCGTTACCCCATCGAATACTGACGGTTTTCATGTGGGCGTGAAAACGCCCGACTTTTCCCCTTTGCCGGCACCGAGCCGTCTTTCCGGCGGCTCGGTGCAACTTAAAATGATACAACTTTGATACAACGATGATACAACTTGGATGCAACTTGGATACAATCGTGTGTTACAGTGCTGTCAAGAAAGGAGAGGAACGGCATGAAGAACAAGAAGAAACTATGGATCATATGTACTGTGATAGCGGCGGTCCCCGCCGTGACGGTGTCCGCCACATTGGTGGCGGCGGGGCAATGGAACCGGGCAGAAACACAGCCGTTGTCGGACGGGGAAACAGATCCGGTCATATTGCTTGATGACATCACCCCGCCGGAACTGACCGAGGCGGCAACGACGACCGTTCCGCCGACATCGACCGGCAAGCCGACCGATGCCGCCCCGTCCGGTGACACGGCAAAGCCCGCATCCGCCGAAAGGCAGAACGAAACCGCCGAACCGGTCACACCCCCCGCTACCCGTCAGATCACTGTGGACGGGAAGAAGTTGACATTGCAATATGTCAATCACCGGGAAGCCCGTGGAGCGCAAAGCCATGACGGCGAAGTGTACCGGGCAGCGAATGGAGTAATGGCAACCTTTGACAGTATCACCGGGGAGTGGCTCACTTATGATGTTCCTTATGGTGTTTTGGAAAAAGAACGGAGCAAAAAAAATGAGATTTCTTCGGAACAGGCGCAGAAAATTGCCGTTCAATTGATCAAAGATGCGGGCTACGATATTTCCGGCTTATCGCTTGATGTTCTTCGTTATGTTGACTACAATAATTATTATATCGTTTCTTATTCTTTGCCTATTGACGGTATTCGATCTTCGGAACTTTATGAAGCGACGGTATTCGGGGACGGGACGATATGCAGTTTGTACTGCAATCCTCACATCTTTGATCAGTTAGATATCAGCCGCATTCATATCAATGAAGAAAAACTGACGGAGCAACTGATGAAGGATGTTTCGTCCGACAATATCGAAAAAATCGAGAAAGAGGTTATCATAGATCAGGACGGGAAACTGCAACTGCAATTCACTGTTTTCTATTCGGTAAAACCGGGCATGAAGGGAAAGGCACAAATAAAGTGCTACCCGATCGAATACTGACGGTTTTCATGTGGGCGTGAAAACGCCCAACTTTTCCCCTTTGCCTGCACCGAGCCGTCTTTCCGGCGGCTCGGTGCAACTTAAAATGATACAACTTTGATACAACGATGATACAACTTGGATACAATCGGCTGCTATACTTTTCATAAAGTCGACGGCAAAAGTTAAATAGAAAATGTTACCAAATGTAGGGAACGGGCTTGCCCATTCCCTACGGTTTGTTTGAAATCTCAATATCTAACAGCTAACATCTATCGTCTAACAGCTAACATGGTGCGTCGGGGACGCCGCACCGGTGTTGCCGAAATATTTAAAACCGTGACTGATAAAAAAGCGAAAGTTTTTTATCGGTTACGGTTTATTTGTTTTATTCGGTTGATTTATATTTCGATCTCCATCCCGTCAAAAGAGATCTCGATCCCCTCGTTGACCGCCGGGTCCAACTGTCCCTCGTAGCCGACCTTGGCATTATGTGCGATATGAGATGCGATCACACGGGTGCGTTCATCTGCCAACCCGGTTTCGATCAACTGCCGACGGAATGCCGCATCACGGGTAAAATTCATGTGAGAAGCAGGTCCTTCTAACTGGGTCATCCCCTCGGTGCAGTCCACCGATACCAGATCAAGATGCAGGGGATGCTTTTTCAGGTAGTCCCAGGTTTCGGGTGATAAGCCGTTGGTATCGTGGGCATAGAGAACAGACCGTTCTTCCTTTTGGATCAAATAGATGAGCGGTTGTCGAGTGTTGTGGATCGCCGGCAGAGGCGTGACGGTGAACCCCTCTGTTGTGAACGGTTCAAATGCCGTGACCTGCCGGAAAACCACTCTGCCGTCCCCGGTCACATTGCCGCCGTCGGTCGCCCCCAGTTGGTCCCCGACTTCTGCCGAGCCGAACACCGTCAGTGGGATCTCCTCATCGGGATAGCAAGCATAACGCTTCCGGTTGCGGATATCGGCAGGATAAAAATGATCCTCATGGACATGGGTGATCAGGCAGGAATGGACGGCGCACAGATCCAAACCGTACTGCAAGGAATGCAGATAGGTGTCCGGCCCGAAATCGAGCAGGAGCTTGCCGTCGATCATTGCCTGCATTCGGGTGCGGATGAATCTGCCTCCTTTTTCCCTTGCCTCCCGGCACAGGGGACACTGGCACATTACGGCGGGAGTGCCCTCGGCGGCACCCGTACCCAAATAACGAAAAATCATAATGCTGTTTCTCCGCCTGCCGGTTCGGCGTTGGTGGAAGCCGCTTTCTTTTTCGTGATGGCATCCTTAATAAACATCTGCACCACCGCCATCAACGGCGCACCGAGGAAGATCCCCCAGAATCCAAACAATCCGCCAAACAAAACGATCCCCAACAGTACGTAAATCGGTCGGATCCCTACACTGCCGCCGACAATGTGTGGCTCAATAATATTCCCGTCGAGTTGCTGCAGGACGATAATGTACAAGGCAACTCCTAAGGCGGCATAAATGTTTTTAGACAGCAGGGTGATCAAAGAAATACCGATCCCGCCGACAGTAGAACCGAAATAGGGGATCATATTCATCAGTCCCAGTGCCATGCCGAGCAGGATGGCATATGGCACCCGGAACAGAGACAGCCCGATGGAAGCGATCACGCCAACGATAAGGGCATCGGTAATGGAACCGTACAGATAACGGTAGAAGATCCGGGCAATACGGTGAGCGTACCGATCGACTGTCTGTATGCGGGAATCTTTTACAAACAGGGCAAGGACGGCGTGAAAATGCCGCATCAGTTGTTCTCTGCCGGATAGCATATACACGGAGACGATAAAAGCGATAACAGCATCTACCAAAGAGGTGGTGGCGCTCACTACGCCTTTTAATGCGGTGACAACATTTTCTGTGCTGACCAGCGTTTTTAACTCTTTCACAATTGACTGATAGATGTCATCCATCCGGTTGGCCAGATGGAAGCGATCCAACAGTCCGCCGGGACGGGAGAAATCCTCCATCCGTTTTTGGGCCATGGTCAAATAATCCGGCAAAGATTTGACCAAGCCGGTGATACTGTTGATCAACTGGGGAATAACTAACCAGATCACCAAGGCGACCAATCCCAGCAGGAGAATATAAACAATAGCGATCGAAAGGGGGCGGGCAAGCTTGTTCCAACATTTTCCTTTTTGTTTCAAAAACCGTTTTTCCAGCCGTCTTGTCGGACCGAGCAATATAAACGCAATCGCAAAGCCGGCGATAAAGGGCGTCAGCACGCCCAGGATCCATAATACGGCTTGCCAGACCTGTCCCAAATCTCCGCAGATCTTATATAAAACAACCAGGGCACCGATCAAGGTGAAATACCATAGCCATGTTTGCCATGACCGCTTTTTTCCCATCCTGCTCCCTCCTCCTGTCTCTTGTTTCAGTATACCAAACCTCTTCAAAAAAAACAACCCCTTCTGTTAGCAGAGCCTTGTTTTTTGTGAATAATAATCACATTAATTTGTCGTGTTTTCGGTTGTAGTTTTTTGGGGTGCATGATATGATACCAGTAGTGAAGAAGCAAATGGGGGGGATTGGGATATGGATATGTCAAACCGTTCGGTTTTTGCCTGTCGGTTACGCTTCCTTCGTAAGAGCAGGCATATGACACAGGAAGACGTGGCACAATGGCTGAATATTCACCGTACCACCTATACTAAATATGAAACGGACAAGGCGAATCCGGATCAGGCGTGTTTGATCGAATTGGCTCGCCTGTTTCGTGTTTCCACCGATTATCTGCTGGGGAAAGAGGCGGGTTCTGATCTTCTCTCAGCCGGTTCCGTTCGTGATGAGGGTGGGCATGATATGGTTCTGAGCGACGAGGAGATCGCTTTGCTGCAGCAGTTCCGCCGCCTGAGTCGGGAACAGCGCCGCACGGTCCTGCAGAACATGATCGGTCAAGAAGGATCAAATAAGAAAAAGATGGATTAAGAATGGATTTTCAAGGATAAGTTGAATAAGATAATAAAAAGGGGCTGTAGCAATTTTTGTTTTGCTACAGCCCCATTCGTTTATATTGAGATCAATTATTTAAATTTTTTACGGGAAACATAGGTCGTATGCAACAGCTCGTGTGCCTTGTGGCTGCCCTTTTCACCCAAGAATTCCTCGTACACCTTCTGCACGGTGGGATTCTGGTGGCTCTTACGAAGCGGCATTGCGGCATCCTGCCGATACAGTGCGCCGGCACGCAGAGATTTGACATCTACGGTGTTGAGCACGGAAGCGGGCTGGATGGGCTGACCGCCGCCGGTGACACAGCCGCCGGGACAGCACATGATCTCTACGAATGTCCAGGGGGCGGTACCCGCCTTGATGGCATCCATGATCTTTGCCGCATTGGCGATGCCGTGGGCGACTGCCACCTTGATCTCAAGACCGTTGATAACATAGGTCTTCTCCTTGATGCCGTCCAGACCACGCACATCGTGGAACTCGATCTCTTTGTTATCCTTGCCGGTGAGCCAGTCGTTGGCGGTACGCAGTGCCGCCTCCATCACGCCGCCGGTCGCACCGAAGATAACGGCGGCACCGGTGCTCTCACCCAGGAAGGGGTCGAATGCTTCGTCTTCCAGCTCGGTGAAACGAATGCCGGCACGCTCGATCATGCGGGACAACTCACGGGTGGTGATGCTGATATCGACGTCCGCCAGACCGTTTTCGCTCAGTTCGGGACGGGAGACCTCAAACTTCTTCGCCGTACAGGGCATCACGGAAACGACCACCATGTTCTTGGGGTCGATGCCGTTCTTCTCGGCGTAGTAGGTCTTGAGCAGTGCGCCCATCATGCTCTGCGGAGATTTGCAGGAGGACAGATGACCGATGAGGTCGGGATAGTACATCTCGCAGAAGCGGATCCATCCGGGCGAGCAGGAGGTGATCATCGGCAGTTTGCCGCCGTTCTGGATACGCTCGACCAATTCGTTGGCTTCTTCGATGATGGTGAAGTCAGCCGCACAGTCGGTATCGAACACCTTGTCGAATCCGAGCCGGCGCAGGGCGGCGACCATCTTGCCCTCGACATTGGTGCCGATGGGCATACCGAACGGTTCGCCCAAAGCCGCACGCACGGCGGGAGCGGTCTGTACGATGACCGTCTTTTCGGGATCAGCCAGTGCTGCCCACACCTTTTCGGTATCGTCCCGCTCGGTCAGAGCGCCGGTGGGACAAACATTGATGCACTGTCCGCAGGAAACGCAGGGGACATCGCCCAGCGGCTTCTCGAATGCACAGGCGATGTGGGTGTCGATACCACGGTCATTGGCACCGATGACCGACACATACTGCTGCTTACAGGCGGCAACACACCGGCGGCAGAGGATACACTTGTTGTTGTCACGCACCAGGTGCGGGGCAGAGGTGTCCTGCGCATAGGTGGGACGGAAGCCGTCATATTTTCCGGCATCCTCCACACCGTAGTCACGGCACAGCTTCTGCAGTTCGCAGTTGGTGGAACGCACGCAGGACAGGCACTTCTTTTCGTGCGTAGAGAGAATCAGTTCCAGCGTGGTGCGGCGGTTGTCCTGCACCTTTTTGCTGTTGGTGTTCACTTCCATGCCCTCGCTGACCGGATATACGCAGGCGGTCACCAAGCGGGCGGGACGCCCTCCCTCACTTGCCTCGACCACGCAGATGCGGCAGGCGCCGATCTCGTTGATCTCTTTCAGGAAGCACAGAGTGGGGATCTCCACGCCGGCATAGCGGGCGGCTTCGAGAATCGTTGAGCCCTTCGGTACGCTGACGGCGATACCGTTGATTTTAACATTGATCATATCCATTGTATCCACACTCCTTTCTTACTGTTTACTGATGGCTTTGACTTTACAGTTTGCCATACAGGCGCCACACTTGACACACTTGTCGGGAACGATCTCGTAACTGGCGAGCTTGTGTCCGGGTGCGACATAATCGGTCTTGCGGATGGTCTCTGCCGGGCAGTTGCGGGCGCACATGCCGCATCCGATACATTTATCCTTGTCGATGGTGAAGGTCAGCAGATCCTTGCAGACACCGGCGGGGCACTTCTTATCCACCACATGGGCGATGTATTCTTCACGGAAGAATTTGAGCGTTGCCAACACCGGGTTGGGAGCAGTCTGTCCCAAACCGCACAGGGAGTTGGTCTTGATGTAGTAGCACAACTGCTCCAGCTCGTCAATATCCTGCAATGTTCCGTTGCCGCTGGTGATCTTATTCAGCTTTTCAAGCAGGCGCTTAGTGCCTACGCGGCACGGAGTACACTTGCCGCAGGATTCATCAACCGTAAATTCAAGGAAGAACTTTGCCATATCCACCATACAGGTGTCTTCGTCCATGACGATCAATCCGCCGGAACCCATCATACAGCCGATGGCAGTCAGATTGTCATAATCCACCGGCGTATCGACAAGACTGGCAGGAATACAGCCGCCGGAAGGTCCGCCGGTCTGCCCTGCTTTGAACTTCTTGCCGTTGGGGATCCCGCCGCCGATATCTTCGATGATCTCCCGCAGGGTGGTACCCATGGGGATCTCCACCAAGCCGGTGTGCTTGATCTTTCCGCCGAGAGCGAATACCTTTGTTCCCTTGGAACGGTCGGTGCCGGTGGAAGCGAACCATTCTGCCCCCTTCAGGATGATCTGGGGTACATTGGCGAAGGTCTCGACATTGTTTTCAACTGTGGGAGAATCGAACAGACCTTTGACTGCCGGATAGGGAGGACGGGGACGGGGTTCGCCACGGTTGCCCTCGATCGACGTCATCAGAGCAGTTTCCTCACCGCACACGAATGCACCGGCGCCCAGCCGGATCTGCAGATCAAAGTCAAATCCCGAACCGAAGATATCCTTGCCAAGCAAGCCGTATTCATGTGCCTGGTTGATGGCGAGCTGCAGACGGGCAACGGCGATGGGATATTCGGCACGGACATAGACGAAGCCCTTGGTCGCACCGATGGCATAACCGGCGATCGCCATGGCTTCGATGATGCAGTGGGGATCGCCCTCCAGCACGGAACGGTCCATGAATGCGCCGGGGTCGCCTTCGTCAGCATTACAGACGACGTATTTCTGCGGCGCCTTGTTGGGGGCGCACAGTGCCCATTTGCGACCGGTGGGGAATCCGCCGCCACCTCTGCCACGCAGTCCGGAATCGGTGATGACCTTGATGACATCTTCGGGCGTCATTTCGGTCAGCACCTTGCCCAGAGCGGCATAGCCGTCCATGGCAATGTATTCTTCAATGTTTTCCGGGTTGATGACACCGCAGTTGCGCAGAACGACACGGCGCTGTTTTTTGTAGAAAGCGGTGTCTTTCAAAGCGATCTCAGCAGCCTTTTTGGTTTCCTCGGTGTTGCCGGTGTCGGCGTATACCAAACGCTCGACCACCCGTCCCTTGAGCAGATGCTCGGTAACGATCTCCGGCACATCCTCTGTCTTTACCCGGCTGTAGAAGGTGCCGTCCGGATGGATGATGACCACAGGACCGAGAGCGCACAGACCGAAACAGCCGGTCTGCACGATATTGACCTCTTCCTCCAAACCGTTTAATTTCAACTGTTCTGCAAATGCTGCCTGGACACTCTTGCTGCCGGATGAGGTACAGCCGGTACCGCCGCAGATCAGAATGTGAGAACGAATCATACTTTTTCCCTCCTACTTACAGTTTGTAACTTCCGATGGTATATTCGCTGACCGGATTGCCGCCTTTGAGGTGCTCCTCCACCACACGAGCGACCTTATCTGCTGTCATCTTGACATAGGTGACTTTGTCCTTGCCGGCCTCGAAGACCTCAACCACCGGTTCAAACTGACAGATACCGATGCACCCGGTCTGGGTAACGGTAATACTGCCAGCCAGTCCCTGCCCGTTGACCTGCTCCACAAAAGCGTTCAGTACCGGACGGGCGCCGGCGGCGATCCCGCAGGTCGCCATACCAACGACCACCCGCTTCTCGCCTGAGCCTTCTCGTAGGGAAACTTTACCTTGCATTTTTTCCTTGATCGCTTGAAGTTCTGCCAATGATTTCATACATATCTTCCTTTCTTTGGAATATGGAATACAAAATGTAATATATTCAGATCATCCGGCGTATTGCTCCGTCAAATGATCCCGAATCCAAGTGAGTATCTCAAAACTGTTGAGCGGAATATCCTCCAATATCTGTCGCAGCTGTCGGGTGTCCAGTTCTACCGGAGGCTTCTCCTGCCGATGATGACGGAACAGAAAATCGGTGTCCGGATGCCCCTGGATGAGCGTGACCACGGTGGAAACCGTATCGCCCAACGGAATGCAGTCGATGTGATCGGTATGGAATAGAGCGGTCACCGTTGTGCCGTGATCTTCGCCGGTGGCGGAGGTGACGGTCATGTTGCCGCCGGTTTGTTCAGCAGCCAGCTTCAGAAGCGGCAACCCCATCCCCACCGACCGGGTGCTCCGGGTGGTGTAGAACGGATCGGTCACCTGTCGCAGGGTATCCCCGTCCATGCCGTGTCCGTCATCGCTGATCACCAATGTCAAAAGACCGTTTGCTTCGGTGATCTCAATGCTGGTCAGCGTGGCGCCCGCACTGACGGCATTTTCCGTAATATCAAGAATGTTCAGCGACAGTTCTTTCATGGTGTTTTCCTCAACAGGCTGATCAGACTGTCCCGTACTTTTTGACTGCTGTACGGCTCGTCTTCCAGTTCCAGCGACCGTTCCTTATCCCGTATATCCCACAAAAAATGGGCATCACTGCTGACCACGACCACCTGATCGGTCAATCTGAATCGCTGCCGGTAGTCCGCCTCCTTTTCTCCGTCATGTAATTCCACGCAGGAAAAGGCGGGGCTTGCGGGGAAAGTACCCAGCACAGCGATCATCCCGTTGGCCTCACGGTCGATATGCGCCGGATAGCACACGCCGCCGTATGCTCTTGTCAATTCCAGGCTGTCTTCCAGCGTGATGGTGGTGGCATTGGAGAGCAGATGCTCTTCCGTGCCGATGATCTCATCATTCTCGTCCATGATCAGCTGGTCTCCGAAAATATCCGGACGGTTGAGAATGCGTACACGCCGATCATTGACTGCCCGGTCAAAATCCATTGCCGCTTCCAGTGTGGGAAACAGGCAAATAACATGGATGTCTTCCGTGGTGGTCAGTTCCATTCCCGGCACCGGGATGATCCCCTGCTTCTTAGCGGCGGCGAAGAACGCCGGACAGTTGCGGCAGGTGTTGTGATCGGTCAGTGCCATGATCTGTAATCCCGCCAGCACACCCATTCCGACAATGTTGCCGGGTGTGTTGTCGTTGTCGGCACAGGGAGACAGGCAGGAGTGGATATGCAGATCGTAGTAATAGCGGCTCATAACGCATCCCTCAGCCGCAATGCCGTCTCATAGATACTGCTGTCACTTTGCAGAAGATTGATCCTTTTGTCCGCCGCCAACTCTGCTACGCCTTCATCCGGCTGAACACCCTCTGCCAAAATGATACAGGCGGTATCTGCCAAGGTGGCGACAGCAACGATGTTGCGATTGGACATAATGGTGATCCAGGCATCACCGGCGGTGGCACGCCCCATTACCCAACTGAGCAGGTCACCGATATATACGCCGGTAACTTCCTTATCCCCTTCCGGCAGTGTTATGGCTGTCAGATGTGCTGTCGCAATCAGTTCCTTCACTGTCATGCATCGATTCCCTCCCTGCCAGATACTGCTTGATCTCTTCCCGCATGGTCAGAATGCAGTCATACTTGTTGGCTTTGCCCATGATCACATCTTCCGCAAATGCCCGACAGGTCGGCGCACCGCAGGAGGCGCAATCCAAACCGGGAAGGGAGGATCGCAGTTTTTGAATATCCGCCAGCATCCGCATGGATTCCGCCATGTTCTTCCCCAATTGGGTGATGGATTGATATTCGGGAAAGTCATTGAAGAAAAAGCAATCGGGGATATACTGTTCGTCCGGCGGCAGGAAGTTCTGACTCACCGGGACGAACCGGCGCAGATTCTGCAGCCGTGCCTTGGCGATGTAGGGGTTCTGGATGGTCAACGCTCCGCCGACACACCCGCCCGTACAGGCGTTGAGTTCAACAAATTCAAGCGGCGGGATATTGCCGTTCTCGATCTGGTCCAGCACCCGGTTCACATTCTCGATCCCGTCTGCCGACAGATAGTTGTCGTTGAACAGTGCCGCCGCCTCACCGCCGGTGGATGCCCAGCCGATGCCGAGCATCCCGGAGGAAGACAGCCCCTTAACACCTTCCAAATGATTCATGGCGTCCACCAGTGGGAAATAGATATCGCTGATAGGGACGACCACATTGATCTCGCTCTTGTAGTCACCGAAGCCGTTCTTCACATAACTGGCTTTTGCCGGACAGGGGGAGACGAAACAGACCCCGATGTCCTCCGGCTTGAGCTCCGGGTGCGCCTTCATGGCTTCTTTTCTCGCCATTCTGGCGGCGATCTCCATGGGAGGCAACATCCGTGCTACGTGTTCGAGCAGTGGCGGGAACCGCAGGGCGATCAGCCGCACCACCACCGGGCACGCCGAGCTGATGACCGGCTTCTGCACCCCCTCGGTATCCAGGTAGAACCGAGTGTAAGCAGAGACCAATTCAGCCGCCTTGGACACTTCGAATACCTGATCAAATCCAATGGCGTGCAGACCGTTGAGTACATAGTCCACATCGTCCAAATTGTCAAACTGGGCATATAAAGACGGTGCGGGCAGTGCGATCTTCCATTTGAATCCGGCTATTTCCTCCAGCTTGCCGCAGACTGCCCGTTTGGCTTTGTGCGGACAGGTGCGGATACACTCACCGCAATCAATGCACCGTTGTTCGTTGATGACCGCCTTCCCCTCCCGGATGCGGATCGCTTCGGTGGGGCAATGGCGCAGGCAAGTGGTACAGCCGATACATTTGGAAGTATCCAAAAAAACAGAATGCTCGTATGTGCTCATGTCATCCTACCTACCGTTGTGTCATTTGTCAACCGGCAAGGTCCACCCGCATGACGATGCGGGTCCCTTCCCCCAAAGCCGACTGGATGTCCATATAGTCTGTGTAACGCTTCATATTGGGCAGGCCCATTCCTGCGCCGAATCCTAAGGAGCGGACATTATCCGGTGCAGTGGAAAATCCCGCCTGCATTGCCAGTGAAATATCCGCAATCCCCGGACCGTGATCCTCTAACACGATCTCAATGGCATCCTCCGATACCCGGACCTCGGCTTGACCGCCGCCGGCGTGGATGACCATATTGATCTCTCCCTCGTACATGGCAATAGAAACCCGACGAATGATCTCCGGCGGCAATCCCAGCCGCCGTAAGTCTTTTTTGATCTGCACTGATGCCTGACCGGCAGAGGTGAAATTCTGACCGTCAACATCAAAGTGAAAAGTCAAATACTCAGACATGACTGCTCCTCTCGGATTTGCCCCCGATCAGACCGTTGCTGTACAGGATACCGCAGGCCTCATACATTCTTTTTTCGGTGGCGAGCAACACCACGCCGCAGTCCTCCGCCAAATGAACCATCTCTTCTGTCGGTTGCTTGGAACGGACAAAAACGATGCAGATCATATCCATCATTTCCGCTGTGCGGATCACCTGCGGATTGACAAGACCGGTGAGCAAAACCGCCTGATCCTTAACGTATGCCAACACGTCGCTCATCATATCACTGCCGCAGGCAGCATAAACATGGTCGCCGAGATGTTCTTCGCCGGTGATCACCTGGGCATCCAACAGATCACGGATCGTACTAATTTTCATATAAAAGATTCCCTCTATGGTTCTATGGTTAAGATTTGACGGTCAGTCCTGATATTTTGCCAGGATGGTATCGACATCATCTACCGTCAGACGACCGTAAACCTCATCGTTCACCGTCATGACGGGCGCCAGACCGCAGGCACCGATACAACGGCAGGCAGCCAAAGAATATTTGCCGTCGGGGGTGCATTCGTCCGCACCGATCCCCAGCTTCTCGGTCAGTCTTTCCATGACAGCACCGGAGCCCTTGACATAACAGGCAGTGCCCAAGCAAACGGAAATGTGATACTTCCCCTTCGGGGACAAGGCAAACTGGGCATAGAATGTCGCCACCCCATAAACCTTCTCCAACGGAATGTCCATCCCGTCAGCGATCATTTGCTGGACCTCAATGGGCAGATAACCATAAATCTCCTGCGCTTCCTGCATAACTGCCATCAACCGGCTCTTATCGCTCTTGTTTGCTTCAATGGCGGCATGCAGTTTTCTCTCCTGTTCCGGCGTGCCGGAGAAAGGAATCGAACTGATTTTCTTTTGCATTTGCCTTTATCCTCCTTGGTCGTTTTTGAGCAAATCTGAGACTGTTAAAATATTAACAACAGACTGCACTGCCTAACAGTATAGCATATACTTCTTTTATAATCCAGTGGTTTTTTGTCCCAAAACAGAAAAAAATGATATTTTTTTCTGTTTTTTGCGGTATATTTTTCGATATTGTCCCATTTGGGACAATATCAGCCGACATTCGGCGGTCATCTGCAACAAAAAACCGCCCGATCATTCGGACGGGAAAGGGGTATCGTCGCTGCGCAACGATGAAGTTTAAGCGTTTACAACTGTGAGTGACGGAGTTATAAAATGTAACCCAAAATTGTGTGCAAACCGTAGGGCGGTGCACGCTACGGGTGTTTCAACAAATTCTGTTGTTCACTTGGCGGGACGGTCAGATTCATTTGTTTACCTTACTGTTCAGCATTTGTTCCGGGTAGTCGGCAAAATTGAGAATATCGCCGGGTTTGACTTGAAGGGCATCGGCAATGGCATACAGAACTTCCAACGAGAACGAGCGGCATGATCCGGGGGCTTCTATCAAACTTAAAAATGTACGGCTGATGCCTGCTTTTTCAGCCAACTGTTCCTGTGTCATATCACGCATTTTTCGTATGGCGGCGATGGTGATGCCAAGTTGATTGATCTTATCCCGGTAATTGAACTTGTTTTCGTTCATACGCACACCCCTTATCTTCCACTACATTGTAAGATATGCGTGTTCAATAGTCTGCAATCTATGCGTTTGCTATTGACATATATAATTTGCAAATGTAGCATATAATTATTATTTGCCAATAAGGGAGGAAATATCAGTGGACCATTCGGTTTGTTTTATCGGTCACAGAAAAATAACAGACACCTCTCAACTGCAAAAGCGTTTGAGAGATGTCTTATCTGAATTGATCGCAGGCGGAACGGTCAATTTTATTTTCGGTGATCATTCGGCGTTTAATATTTTATGCCATGATGCCGTTTCCGAACTCAAAGAAAGCAACCCCGCAATCAATCGGATCAATTTCCGTAAGGATTGCGAGGAAGCAGATGACTACACGATGCGGTTTTTGATCAGCGGCTACGAAAAAAGTATCTGCCTGAAAGGGGTTGGGAAAGCAGGGAGAGCAAGTTATGTGGAGCGTAATCGGGCAATGATAGACGAGAGCGAAGTGTGTGTGTTTTATTATGACGAAAATTACCTGCCACCCTGTCGAAAAAAGAGCAAGCACAGCATATCCGATTATCAACCGAAAAGCGGTACATCGGTAGCATATGAGTATGCTGTTAAAAAGAAAAAGAATATCGTCAATCTTTGGACAGAATAATCGGTCTGTCAATGCCGTCGCAAATAGGGGGCTATGCTGCCGAATGCCGTTCCGACCACCGTGCCGACGGCGGATTCTATTCCGCAGTTGATACCGAAGAATGCAAGCAGGAATGCCCACAGGGATTCATATCCGCTGCGAAATCCCAGAATATAGTCGGAATTGCCGAACAGGAGCATCAACGCACCGACAAAGAAGACGGTATTGAGCAGAGCGGAAAACAGTCCGGCATTGGCGCAGGATACCCATTCTTCTGCGCCCACTCTTTTCAGCCCCTTGTAGATCCAGGCGACCAAAAACCCCATCGCCACACGGGGCAGGATGCACAAAACGGCGGCATACCACGGATTGATGCTCAGCAGCATCGCCCCGAATGCACTGGGGGAGAACCACCCGAAGCACTGGGCAAAACTGCACAGCCCGAAGATCAGACCGAGGAATGCCCCGGCGGACGGACCGAGCAGAACGGCGCCGAACAGCACCGGCAGAAATGACAGGGTGACCTCGACAAAAATTTTGACCGGGAACCAAGAGGCGACCATGATCAAGGCGATCAGCATCGCCAGTTGCGTCATACGCAGGACGGAATAACGGGATCCTCTTCTG
>JAZLKY010000369.1:0-7993 GCA_045597885.1 Acutalibacteraceae bacterium
CTCCATGACCTATGATCCCGCTATGACGGAAAAGCCCTATCAGTCTGCGCCTTCGCTGACGACTGACGGCACGATGAATTTCCGCTACGGTTATGTGGAGGTGCGGGCAAAAATGCCCTATCTTGGCAAGGGAGAATGGCCTGCTATCTGGCTGATCCCCCGTGCCGGTATTATAAAAAATGAAGAAAATCAGCGGATTGCTCCCGGCGATACGGTGGAGATCGACATCTTTGAGTCTTTTTCTTCCCTCGGCAATGCGATCCCGCAGCTTCACCTCTGGTCAAAGAACACGACAGACCATCCGCACCGCACCAATCTGCTGTCCGATCCGAATCGGGTTTTTCACTTTGCCGATTCGCAGACGGCAAATGACTGGCATCTTTACGGTTGCTTGTGGACGAAGGATCAACTGCGCTTCTATATGGATGATGCGTGCTATTACACTTATGATATCCCTGCGGAGGATCAGGGGAAGCTGTCAACCTACCAGCCTGTCATTCTCTCACTGCAATATTTCTCTGAGAAATATGTGGAGAAGACGCACTTTGGGACGGTCGGCACTTTCTTCAAGGAGGACCCTCATGCCGAATTGTCTATGGCGGTTGACTATGTCCGTCTGTATCAGGACCCTGCCACGGATGAGATCGTGGTAAGATAAGGCCACAGAAAAAGGGACTGGTTAAAAATGTCCGGATCGCAAAAAGGCAGAAATAGTGAGGATAAATCGTATCAAAAAGCGTTATAAAAACGATACTTTTCGATTTGTTCTGGCTTTTCTTAAAAACATTTAATAAAGATTGCCTTTTTGCTATATTCGTTCATTCCGAACAATTTTTCCTATCCACTAAAGGGGCTGTTAAAAAACGACGGTTTTTTAACAGCCCCTTTTCAGATTGTTGTCAAAAACTATAATTTTCGGCTATGCGGTACGGTATGTGTTGCCCGAAATCGTTGAAAAAGGCGAAAAACAGTATATATTCTGCGGAAAAAATATTGACGAAATATGAATGAGAGAGTATAATGGAGGAGAAGACTGCGGTCGGGGGGATTCTGACACCCGGAGCAAGAAGGAGTGGGGTGGAATTTTGGTCAGAACAAGCCGCTTTTCCCAAAACACCCTGGGCAATCTCGGTAACAGTAAGGCGTTCAACATTGGTACATATGTTGTGCTTGGTATCGTTTCCCTTGTCATGACGATCTTGAATGTGATCACCGACAAAGGATTCCTGACCTATTGCACTGCCCTGTTTTCTATTTGCTGTCTGGTCAATATTCTTCTGGCGATCATCGGCGGGGTGTGTGCCCGTGTTGCCAAGGTCCTGTTTTCCGCAGAGGTGCTGACGATGTTTACCTTTTTTCTCGTTTCGGGGAATCCGGACGGGTTCAGCGCTATCTGGATCTGTATGTTGCCGTCCTTGGGGATGCTGTTCTTCGACAGGCTGCGGGGCTCGCTCCTGTGTCTGCTTATGTTTCTGATCCTGGTATTCTTTTTGTGGACGCCTTTCGGACAGCCGTATCTGTTGTACGAGTACAATGACACCTTCCGGATGCGCTTTCCGGTGCTGTTTGTGGCGTTTCATGTTTTGGCGTTTCTGTTGGAGACACTACGTATCGGCGCCTATAAAGAGATGCATAGGATGCAGGAATATTACAAGGATCTCTCCTCCCGTGACCAGTTGACCGGCTTGCTGAACCGGCAGGGAATGTATGCGGCACTGGAAAACGGCTATCACTTCCGCCATTCGAAGAAGCTGAGTGTCGCCATGCTGGATCTTGATCATTTCAAGGAGATCAATGACCGGTACGGTCATGCCGTCGGGGATATGGTGCTGCGGGAGTTTTCCGCTATGGTGGAATCGACGATAGATGCGTTGGTGTGCCGTTGGGGTGGAGAGGAATTCCTGGTTATCTTCTGCGGAGATTCTCTCCCGAAGGAGCGGTTTGAAGAATTACGCCGGCGGGTTTCAAAATATGTCTTCAAATCCAACGGTGTCCAGTTCGGGATCACTGTCAGTATCGGTATTTGTTCGGAAGAAAAATGTGATATTCAAAAGATCGACGCATTGATCAACCAAGCAGATATGGCAATGTACGAAGCCAAAAGCCGTGGAAGAAACACGATCGTCATCCAATAGCATGTGCCGGACGGCATACAACTTCATTTTGGCAAACCGTGCGAAAGTGCGGGACGCAAAGCTCAGGTGTCTAACCGATTTTTTTCGTAGGACAGACCGGCTGCGACTGACTCCCATTGGTTGCAGTCCCTTTGCAATCGGAAAGGAAAGGTTTTATGAAAAAGCGTGGTATCAGCATAATCCTGTTCGCATCGTTGCTTGTGATGCTTGCCGCTATCGTTTCTCTGGTCTTTTTGAGGTTCGATGACCTGGCGTCGGTATTGCACAGCAACGGGACGATGACGTCGGCGGCAAAGGATGCCTATCTGAACTTTGCCGTTCTGTCACTGCTGTGGATCGTATTGCTGTTTTTATTTATTGCTGTTGAAAAGAATGTCAGTTTGTTTTCCGGCAATGGTGACAGGCTGACGGGACTGGCGAGCCGCCGCAAAATGCAGGCGTCGTATGAAGCGGTCGTCTCCTCTTATGGTAAGTGCTGTTGCCTTGCCTATATTGCATTTGATGAAAAGCGGGTGGCTGCCCGGTATGACGTGTCATGGAGTGAACGTCTGCAAAAAGGTGCTGCTTTGCTTTTGTCTGAGGTGTGCGATAAGGATGACTGTGTTTCCCGGATCGGGGACGGTGAATTTGCACTGCTGCTGTGCTGTCGGGACGGTTTGCAGGCACAGCAGAAGATCGACGTGCTGACCGACCGTCTGAACAAGTATCAGCGCCAGTTGCTGTTGGAACGGGTAGCGCCTTTCCGTTCCGGTATTTACCTGCCGGAGGGCAACCTCTCATTTGAAGAGGCGCTCAACAATGCCAAATTAGGATACCGCTATGCCTCGGATAACCGGGACGATACTTTTCTGTGCACGGAGGAGCATCTTTTGGAAAACTCTTCCCGTACCCGCCTGCGGGAGAAACTGCAGAACGCCATCGACAGTGATCAGTTTGAGACGTATTTGCAGTTTGTCTACAGCGTCGAGAAAAGATGCTTTATCGGTGCAGAGGTGCTTTCCCGTTGGAACGATCCTGAGACGGGGATGGTTATGCCGGCGTATTATATCAATGATCTGCGTACAATCGGATTGATCGAGCAGTTTGATATGTATATGCTGGAAAAGACCTGCCGTCTGCTCGCAGAGTGGGGAAAAGGAGAGTTTTCCGATCTGATATTGTCCTGCAATGTTACCCGTGTGACGATCTCTTCGGTGGATTTCTTGTCGAACCTTCAGCAGATCGTGAACCGCTATCAATTCGATCATAAGCGGTTGATCATTGAAATCACAGAGGATGCGCTGATCAATAATGAGACGGTCGCCGGACGGAACATCGTCGAATGCCGTTCTGACGGATTCCAGGTCGCTATTGATGACTTCGGTGCCGGTCATTCTTCGTTGGATGATATCAATCATTACCCCGTCAATCAGTTGAAGATCGACCGGGAACTGGTCAATAAGGTGTTTACCCGACGGGGAGCGGATCTGTTGTGCGCTATTGTGCAGTTGGCGCATCATTTGGATATCAAAGTGACGTGTGAGGGAGTAGAAAATAAAAAACAACGGGATGCCATCATAGAGACCGGTTGTGATTATATTCAGGGCTATCTGTATTCCTATGTATATTCTTTGGATGAGGCGAAGACGTTTTATCGTCAGTCTTTGTCAGAATAACGCCGGATACGGTGCTGCGGGGTGCTGACCTCAACAGAATTTCGGGCAATATAGTACACAGATGAAAAAATGAAAAAAATAAAAAAATAATCAAAAAAGACTTGCTTTTTTGATTTGTCTGTGATATCATATCATATGTGTTTTTGATCCATGGGTGAATCCTGCCCATGGGGGTTAATGCCAGGCGAAAGCACGACATTAAAGCGGGCGGTCCTCTACCGGCATCTTTGCGGGGCACGAACGCCTGAAAAATATTCGGGAGGAGAACAAAATGGATGCATTGAAAATCATTGCCGGTGAGAGCATGAAGGAGACTGTTCCTGCTTTTAACATCGGCGACACCGTCCGGGTAGATGTGAAGATCCGTGAGGGTGATCGTGAGCGTATTCAGGCTTTTGAGGGTACGGTCATTGCCAAGAAGGGAAGCGGCGTTGCCGAGACATTTACTGTTCGCCGGGTTGCGTACGGTGTCGGTGTGGAGCGGGTGTTCCCCCTGCACAGCCCTAATGTAGCAGCCGTCAAGGTCGTTCGGTCCGGTAAGGTGCGGCGCAGTAAGCTGTACTACCTGCGTGATCGTGTGGGCAAGGCTTCCAAGGTCAAGGAACTGATTAAATAATGAACGAAAAAAGGGGCTGTAAAGTCCCTTTTTCCTTTAACTGATTTGTTTTTTTGGAGGAGGTGGCACGGTGAAAGAGAAGAAGATCCGGCATTCGGTTCTGTCTGCCGGACAACCGTGCGCCAAAACGGCATATGATTGGGTGAGCGCCATGATCGTGGCGCTGGTCGCGCTTGTTTGCCTCTTTACCTTTTTGTTTCGAAATGCCAGTGTGATCGGCGATTCCATGGTCCCCACCCTACAGGACGGTGACCGGTTGGTGCTGTTGGATAGAGTGTCTGATTATCGTTACGGTGATATTGTGGTGATTGACCGGTACGTTGATAAGCCACTGATCAAGCGCATCATTGCTGTTGAAGGAGATCGGCTTGACATTTGTGACGGCAGAGTATATGTCAACGGGAACATGTTGACAGAACCGTACATCCAGGGAGAGACGGTCCTGCGTGATTTCGAGGGCCCTACCACTGTCCCGGAGGGGAAGGTTTTCGTTATGGGGGATAACCGTTCTGTTTCTCTGGATAGCCGATCGGTATCTGTTGGGTTCATATCAAAAAAGGATATTGTCGGGAAGGCTTTTTTCCGTATATGGCCGTGGCGTGATATTGGCATAGTAAAAGGAAGATGATTGGCTATGATGGGAGAAAAACAGCAGAATAAAAGGAAAATTTCATTGGTGGAGAGCGCCTTTGATACGGTTTCATCACTGATTGTCGGGCTGGTCACTGTGGCTGTTATTTTTTTGGTGTTATTCCGTACGGTGGTTGTCAACGGCACTTCCATGTGCAATACGCTTCAATCGGGTGATCGGTTGATCCTTATCAGTCGGTTCTACACGCTGGAACGGGGAGACATCGTTGTGATCAACCGGGAAAATGACGAGCCTTTGATCAAGCGGGTTATCGCTTTGGCGGGCGATGTGGTCGATATTGATCCGGTGACCTTGCAGGTCTCGGTCAATGGCACAGTCCTGAGCGAGCCGTACACGATCAGTGGGATCACCAAACGGAATTTCTTCCAGGGACCGTATCAAGTGCCGAAAAATAAGATCTTTGTCTTGGGAGACAATCGTCCCGATTCACTGGACAGCCGTATTTTGGGGCCGCTTTCTGTGGATGATGTATTGGGAGAGGCTGTTTTCCGTCTGTTCCCGTTTTCGGCTGTGGGACGTATAGGGAATGAGGGAGAAGTTACTTTTGCCGCCGTGGAGGATCGGGAATGATATCGGGGAGGAGGCTTTCGCACAGCGAAAGCGGTTATTGATACTATGGGAAATAATACCTTTCGTCGCCGCCAGCCGTCCCGGCGTGATCCGGCAGTGACAGAGAAGCCGGAATCCATCCAGTGGTTTCCCGGTCATATGGCAAAGACCAGACGGTTGCTGCAGGAGAGCCTTCGCTCGGTCGATGCGGTGGTCGAGGTAGTGGATGCCCGTATCCCGCTCAGCAGTCGCAATCCGGAACTGGATTCCTGGGTAGGAAGAAAGCCCCGGCTGGTGATCCTGAACAAGGCGGATCTGGCAGACGATCAAGCCACCTGCCGTTGGATCGAACATTTTCGCCGCCGGGGAGTGATGGCGATGGCGGTAGACTGCAAGAGCGGCAGAGGTATCCGTCAGTTTATGCCGAACGTGCGTGAATTACTTCACGACCAGGTGGAAAGGTGGGAGGCACAGGGTATTCGACGCCCGATACGGGCGATGATCGTCGGCATCCCCAATGTGGGGAAGAGCTCGTTCATCAATCGGCTCAATGTGGGCGGCAAGGCGAAGGTGGAGGATCGTCCGGGAGTTACCCGGCAGAACCGATGGTTTGTTGTGGAGGGTGCTCAATTGCTTGACACCCCCGGCGTTCTGTGGCCGAAATTTGACGATCATACTGTCGCATTACATTTGGCATTTACGGGTGCGATCAAGGATCAGGTGCTGGATATGGAAGAGATGGCGTGTGAATTGCTGTCTATATTGACAACTGATTATTGTCCGTTGCTGCTTTCTCGCTACAAACTGGATCCCCCCGTGCCGCAGGACCGTTGGGAATTGCTTGGGCTGATCGCCCGGAAGCGGGGGATGCTGTTGTCCGGCGGCGAGACTGACACGGAGCGGGCTGCCATTATGCTTTTGGACGAATACCGTGGCGGTAAACTGGGACGGATGACATTGGAGAAGCCGGAGGGATCATGATGACAAATGACGAATTTGATGCGGCGATACGGGCGGAGGGTTTCGCGTGTATCTGCGGTGTGGATGAGGCGGGACGAGGTCCTTTGGCAGGCCCGGTTTATGCGGCGGCGGTGATCATAGATCCGGCACATCCCATCCCCGGCATCAATGACTCCAAAAAGATCCCGGAAAAGAGGCGGGAAGCACTGTACGAAGTGATCCGGGAACAGGCTCTTGCTTATGGGATCGGTTTTGCTACGGTGGAGGAGATCGAAGAATACAATATCCTTCAAGCCACCTATCGGGCGATGGAAAGAGCGGTCGCCGCTCTGCCGGTAACGCCGGAATTGGCACTGATCGACGGGAATCGGTTACCGCCTTTTTTGCCGGTCCCCGGCCGTTTTGTTGTAAAGGGAGACGCCTTGTCGGCATCCATTGGCGCCGCTTCGGTGCTGGCGAAGGTATCCCGTGACCGGGTGATGCGTGAAATAGACCGTCAGTATCCCGCATACGGCTTTGCCACCCATAAGGGATACGGCACGGCGGCACATATCGAAGCATTGCGCCGTCTCGGTCCTTGTCCGGTCCATCGGCGCAGTTTTCTGAAGAAAATTGCGGGTGTGGAATAATGGCGGCAATATCGAAAGGCGCCGCCGGGGAAGTCGCCGCCGCCCGCTTTCTTCGGTCAAAAGGATATACGCTCCTTTCGACCGGTTACCGTTGCCGGTTGGGAGAGCTTGACATTGTAGCGGAGAAAGACGGCTATGCCGTTTTTGTGGAAGTTAAGACACGGCAAGAGGACTCTATGTACCTGCCGAGGGAATCCGTAAATCTTGCTAAACAGAGGCGCATTATCCGTACGGCTTCACTTTATCTTGCACAGGCACATTTGGATCTGCAACCACGTTTTGATGTGGTGGAGGTACGGATGGATCCGGCATATCCGATGAAGGTGACCGAGATCAATCATATTATCGGTGCTTTTGAGGCCGATGATCTTACATATGCGTTTTAAAGAGAGGAGAATGATCATGCAGTATACCAGCACGAGGAACGGCGGTGTTTCTGTTGCGGCGGCGGATGCCATTGCCGTTGGGATCTCACCCGATGGCGGGTTATTTGTTCCGAAGGATTTTCCCGTTCTTGCACCGGATGAGATCGAACGGTTGTCCCACTGTTCTTACCGGGAGCGGGCGGAACGGATCCTGTCACTGTATTTGACGGATTTTACGTCTGATGAGATCAGCGACTGTGTCGCATCGGCGTACGGCGACCGTTTTGATACCCCGGCGATCGCCCCACTGACGGCACTGGAGGATGGCTGTCATCTGCTGGAGCTGTGGCACGGACCGACTTGTGCATTTAAGGACATGGCGTTGCAGATACTGCCCCATCTGATGCGGGTCTCGGTCAGAAAAACGGCACC
>JAZLKY010000370.1:0-8990 GCA_045597885.1 Acutalibacteraceae bacterium
CATCAGTATAGACAGCAAAGCCTACCGCACTCGAACGCCGACCCATCTTATCCATCAGCCGGTCATACTGCCCGCCGGAAAGCACCGCCGTCGGGACATCCCGCAGGAATCCCTTGAAGATGATCCCGTTGTAATAGTTCACATCTCCCACCACAGTGAAATCGACAATAACCGCCGGGTGGGAAGCCAATTCTTCCATCACCTGCCTGAACCGTCTGTAGGTACCGCCCTTCAGCAAGCAGTCCAGCTGAGGAAGCACCGCTTGCACCGGCCCGTGCACCGTCAGCAACTGCCGCAGCACCGCCACCGCATTCCGGTCCGGACAGTCACAGCAAAGGTCATCCACGAGCGGAAGATTCTTTTCCCCGATCGCCCGATATAACTGCTTTTGCATATCAGCAGACAGATCCAACCGTCCCACGATCTCCCCAATGATATCCAGATCCGATACCGACAGCACCGGAGCAGCGGACAGGGTAAGCAGGCTTTGTTCCGCCAGCGTCAGCACCTCTATGATCTCCGACAAGCCGACACAGCCGAAGCATTCTATCCCCGACTGCATGATCACCTGGAAGGAGCCGGTTCCCTTAGAGACCCGATACACGTTTTCATTATAAAATACCTTGGTCGTCTGTTCCGGCGTATCCTTGCTGTTCTTAATGATCGACAAGGTCACATCCGGCTTGTGCGCCATCAGTTTCCCTCCCGTGTCGGTGAAAGTGATCACATTATCCGACACCAAGAACTCCTTGTTCCCTGCGTACAGGTCGTATTCTTCAAATTTGCTCATGCGGTAAGGACGGTAGCCGCAGGACAAATATAATTCCCGCAGAGCGAATACGATTTTTTCACTGCTCTGCAGGACAGCATCATTGATCATCATTTGGCTTTTCTTCTTCCTCCATTCGGTCGATGGCAGAACGGTAGCCGTTTGCCCCGTAGGTCAGACAGCGATTCACCCGGCTGATCGTGGCGGTACTCACACCCACCCGCTCTGCGATCTGCTGATAATTGAATCCCTTGTCCAGCAACAGAGCCACATCGAGCCGTTGTGCCATATCTCTCAATTCCTTGATCGTGCAAAGATCTTCAAAAAAGGCGGCGCATTCCGCCGTATTTCGCATGGAAACGATCACTCTGAACAACCGTTCGATCGACTCGTTCCGATAATCGGCCACATTGACCACCCCGCTCCCTAAATATGCTAATATGTTATCACAGTAAAGTGCTAAAGTCAATACCAATCTGATAAAAAATCCCTCCCTGTCCCCCGATCGCGCCGAGGGAGCAGAAAGGGCAAAAAATACAAACTGTTTTTACATCGGGTGACCCCGTCACAGTGTCGCCGCCATGACCGCCTTGATGGTGTGCAGACGGTTCTCCGCCTCATCAAAGACGATGGACCGGGCGCTTTCAAACACCTCATCGGTCACTTCCATACAGTCGATCCCGTATTTTTCATAGATCTCCTGTCCAACGGTCGTCTTCAGATCGTGGAATGCCGGCAGGCAGTGCATGAAGCGGCACTGGTCTCCCGCATGATCCATCAGAGCAGCAGTCACCCGGTAGGGAGACAACTCTTTGATACGCTGTTCCCACACCTCTGCCGGCTCTCCCATGGAAACCCACACATCGGTATAGATCACATCGGCATCGACCGTCGCCTGCATAGGATCGGTAATAAATTCCAACACAGCACCCGTCTCCGCCGCCACCGCGCGGCACTGCTCTACCAAAGCGGCATCAGGGAAATAAGCCTCCGGCGCACACGCTACAAAATGCATTCCCATCTTGGCACAGCCGACCATCAATGAATTGCCCATGTTGTACCGGGCATCCCCCATGTACACCAATTTCCTGCCCCGAAGCGAACCGAAATGCTCCCGGATCGTCAGAAAATCCGCCAGTATCTGCGTGGGGTGAAATTCATTGGTCAGCCCGTTCCACACCGGTACGCCGGCATATTCGGACAACGTTTCGACGATCCCCTGTTCGTATCCCCGGTATTCGATCCCGTCAAACATCCGCCCCAATACCCTGGCAGTATCGGCAAGGCTCTCTTTCTTGCCCATCTGTGAGCTCTTGGGATCAAGATACACAGCATGCATCCCCAAATCTGCTGCCGCCACCTCAAAGGCACAACGAGTGCGGGTACTGGTCTTTTCAAACAACAAGACTATGGTTTTGTCCGAAAAGATTTTGTGAGAGATTCCCTGCTTTTTCTGCCGCTTGAGTTCCTCCGCTATATCAATCAGACCAACGATCTGATCCGGGGTGAAATCCAACAGTTTGAGAAATGATCTGCCTTTGATGTTCATGACCAATACCCCTTCCTATCAATTCATCAAACAAAATCCACTTGATTATACTCATTTCCCGCCATGTTGTCAAGTGCCGGGATCAGCCGAGTTCTTTTCCTATCAGCCGAGTTCTTTTCCTAAAACAGTGAAAACGTGTGTTTGATTTGCCAACGCACTTCGAGCGGTGTCCATAGGGGACGATGCCCACTTCGTCCCGCCGAGCATCCCGCAAAATCCACGGCAACACCGTAGGGAACGGTCTTGACCGTTCCGTCGAGCGCAACACCGAATCAATTGCGTGAACCGCACCCCGATTACCGCCGCATCCGACAGGTACCGCACGGTAGTGAATGACATGTCAAAGCCATACAGCGACCGAGCCCGCAGGCGATATATTGTCTCCCTTCGGCTATACCGTAAAACCAATGACACCGCCGTGGGGGCGGTAGTAGTCGAGATGCGGTTTATACAATCAGTTTGGCGAGTTATTCAGTGGAACGGGCAAGCCCGTTCCCTACGGTTCGGTAAAGATTCAAAGATTCGATTGGTTTTTGCAGATTTCCTTCACGCAAAAAGAGTTTTTCACGGAAAGAAGAAAAGAACCCCGCTGGTTCTTTTCTTAAAACGGGAAGAAAAAGGATCCGTCATTCCTCTGTCCGGCATGTTTTCACATAGCAGGTGATCGCCCGGCTGACAAAGGCGGCTGTCCCGTCACCGCCGGCGGCATCAATCGTTTGTCGGAAGCGATCATCGGCGACATACATTTCCCCTAATCCGGCAAGTATTTCCGGCGTACAACTATAAAAATGGGCAGAAACGGTACAGCGCAGTTTTTCGATCAGTGCCTGTGCCGCCGGAGAATCCGGTGCAGACAGGCGGACCGTTCCCAGTTCAGCGAACACCGCCATGAGTGCCTGCCCCCCCGCTTCTGTTTGTGTGTCTGTCTTTTCGCTGCTTTGCCGATAGGCATCGGTATTCCCCCACCTTTGTTTGACCTCATCAGCGTACCGATCCCGGTCGGCGGTATCAAATGCAGAAAAATCCATATCGTGTTCCCCTCCTTTCAGTTGATCTTTTGCCAGCTCGATCAATCTGTCGAACCGTTCCCGTTCCCGTTCCAATAGTCTGATCTGATCCCGCAGTGCCGTTTTTTTATCATATGCCGGATCGTCCAAAACGGCTTTAATCGTTTTGAGCGGAAACCTCAGCTCCCGGAACAGCAGGATCGTCTGCAACCGTTGCAGTGCCGCCCGGTCATACAGGCGGTATCCCGCCGGGGTGACGGCGGCAGGCTTGAGCAAGCCGATAGCATCGTAATGGTGCAGCGTGCGGATGCTCACCCCGCTCTGCAGGCTGACCTCGTGTACTGTCATCATAGATAACGTCCTCTTTCCCCACGGATTTTCTCCCGGCAATTTTTATCGTACACCATGACGCAACGTCAAAGTCAAGTGTTTTTTTAGTTGTATTGTTTTTTCCCTTTACAAAATGGCAGAATACGCTATAATAAGGTATAGGATTTTGAAGTATGGAATTTTATCGGTAAGGGAAGTATCAAAAGTGCGAACCATATTCGACCATATTCAGGAAAAACGCGAACGTCGGCTGTATGTTGCGCTGTTTCCACTGATCATATGCTATTATGAGACCGTTTTCAAGTTGTCCACCATGGGTGGCTTTTGGTCATTGGGGACGGTGTTCACGCTGCTGTTCAGCCTGTGCGGCGGCGGCATCTGCTATTTACTGACCACTCTGTCTTCCAACCGCAAGGTCAACCGGGGGATTGCCATCGGGCTGATGGCGGTGCTGGCAGTGCTGTATCTGGTACAGTATTTTATCTACCGGGAGTTCAAGATCTTCTATGACATCAACACCGTCTTCGGCGGTGCCGGAGATGTAGCAGGAGATTATATGGGCAGTGTCTTTGAACTGATCTTCAATGTCAAGGGGATCATCACCATCCTGCTGTTTGCCTTCCCGACGGTGCTATCCTGCATATTCGGCGGCAGACTGTTGCCGATCCATCCCGCCAAAGCCGCCGCCCGCATCCTGACCGCCGTCATCACGGTCGTGCTGCTCACCGGGAGCATTCTGACAGTTGGGCTAACGCCGCTCGGTACCAAATATCGGAAAGAATACACCTTCCATGATGCGGTGTCGAATTTTGGCTTACTCACCGGTCTGCGATTGGATATGCAGTATTTGATCTTCGGCGGCGACCACAGCGGCTTTTCCGATACATCCGACATCCCCGTTGATCCAACGCAGGAAGAACCGGAGCCCACCGTCGTTGAATACGGCGAAAATAAACTGGATATCAATTTCACAGCACTGGCGGCATCTTCTTCCGGCAAGGTGGCGGAGCTGGACAAATATGTCGCCTCGCTGAAACCATCCAAAAAGAATAAGTACACCGGGCTGTTCAAGGGCAAGAACCTGATCATGATCTCCGCCGAGGCATTCAGCGCCGAGGTGATCGACCCCGAACTGACACCCACCCTGTACCGACTTGCCACCAAGGGTATCAATTTCACCGATTTTTATCAGCCCGCCAGTGCCGGAACAACCGGCGGCGAATATCAGAATCTGCTCGGACTGTTTCCCTCTGCCGGCGGAATGTCCTTCAAAAACAGTGTCGGACACGATCTGCACTTTTCCATGGGCAACCAACTGAAGGGCTACTACGGCAAGGCGTTCCACAACAACACTTATACCTACTACAGCCGCAACAAGACACATACTTGTCTCGGCTATTCCGACGGGTATATGGGGTACGGCAACGGGATGGAACAATATGTACAAAACAGCTGGCCGCAAAGCGATCTGGAAATGCTTCAAGGAACCCTGCCCACCTATATTGACAAACAGCCGTTTAATGTTTACTATATGTCGGTCAGCGGACACGGCAACTACGGCAAGGGAGCAAACTCCATGTCCGATAAAAACTTTGATGCCGTACAGGGGCTGACCTGCTCCGATACCGTCAAGCGGTATCTCGCCGCCAACCTCGAACTGGAAAAAGCGCTCGCCTATACGGTGGAAACGCTGGAGAGCAAAGGCATCGCAGATGACACAGTGATCTGCATCTGCGCCGACCATTTCCCCTACGGACTGGATGCGGACACCTCACTGGGAAAAATGACCTATCTGTCAGAGCTGTACGGATACAGTGTGACAAATTATATCCAGCGAGATCACAACCGTCTGATCCTGTGGTCCGGCTGTCTGGAAAAGGAAGATCCCATCGTGGTATCCTCCCCCACCTTCAGTTTGGATATTGTTCCCACGCTATCCAATCTGTTCGGAACGGATTTCGATTCCCGCCTGCTGCCCGGCAGGGATGTGCTGTCCGATGCGGAAGCCCTCATCTTTAACGGCAACTATGACTGGAAGACAGACTACGGGACCTACATCTCCGCCACCGGCACCTTTACACCCGCTTCGGACAGCACAACCATCCCCGACGGTTATGTGGACAAAATCCGTTCAGTCGTCGCCAACAAAATGAAATACTGTGCGGATGTACTGGAAACTGACTACTATCGTCATGTGTTCAACGGAAAATAAGGTAAACCGTTCCCGGTCACCCTTCATAATAGGCAAATCCGTTCCGCCGGCAGAGATCGCCACTGATCACCGTGAACAGCACACCGCCGACGCACAACACCGCCCACAGTCCCATCGTCATATCCCAGCCGCCATGATCGGCGGACAACGCAAACAGATAGGTCGCCGCCGAACTGCCGAGATAGGTGGCACAGTTGAGGATACCCGACAGCAGTGCCATCCACCCGGTACGGCGAAAATACTGCTGGATACAGCAGGTCTGCAGGGTGTTCACCCCGTGGACGGCGGCAGAGATCAGTGCCAAAAGCGGAACGGCGACAAACACCGAGCTATCCCCCACAGTCAACAGCAACAGGATCAGCACGCCGAGCAGGATAAAATAATCCGCAACGCAACGGAACACATCATGATGCCGCCATGACAGGTAGCGGTAGGCAAAGAAGTTACAGACAAGATGGAACAACGGCATCACGACCGAAATGAGGATGGATGTTCCACTGTCCAGCCGGAACAGATCGGCAAGCAGATTGGGTGTCCAGGTAGTAATCCCGTCCCGCAGAGCCCCCTGGATAATGATGCTGATCAGGATCGAGCCCATCAGGACAACGGGGATGCCGAGCGAGAAACGATGACGGTCCGCACCCCCGGACGACACCCGTTTCTGTTGATATGTCACACCCTTAAGAAGCTTGCCGGATGCAAACAGCCAAATGAGCGCAACAGCCAGTCCGATGGCGGCGGAGAACAGGAACACCGGCTTCCACCCCTGCCACCGGATGAGGAACGGAGCAGCAAGATAAACGGCGATCGAACCACCCCCGGTACTGAATCCGAACATTGGGGCGGCTTTCAGATACTGTTCCCCGGACAGAGCAGAAAACAGAATGCGGGTGAGAGGCGGCCACATGAATGCCTGTGCCAGCCCGTTCACTGCCCATACCGCCGTCATCAGTGGGATGTGTGGAGAGCACAACGGCATGAGCAGATTCATGATCACCGAGGTGAACAAGCCGATACAGATGAGAAAACGAGGATCGGTCTTATCCCCCAAAAATCCACTGAGCAGTTGCCCGAATCCATAGGTGACCGACATGGCTGTCAGTATCACAGCCGTGCCGGATTTGGTCAGTCCTTCCGCCCGGATAAATTCAGAGATCACGGTAGCAAAATTGATCCGTGTGACATAGCTGGCGAAATACACCGCCACACACAGCCCTACCAACCGACGGGCTGTTTTTTTATTCGTTTGCGTTTCCATAGTGCTATTCTTCCTTTGCCGTGCTTTTCTGTTTTTCTCCCCGCACGATATCAATATCCGCATCCAAAAACGAACGGTAGATCTCCCCGTCCAGACAGTGGTCGGTGATCAGTGTCATGTCACCGTCCAACAGCATCGTACGGTACAGCGCATCCATGCCGAATTTGCTGTGATCCGCCACAACAAACACCTTGTCCGCTATATCCCGCATCGCCTGCTGGATGCCGATCCCCCCCTCGGAAAAAATCGTCAATCCATTCTGCAAAGAAATGCCGGACGGCGCAACGAATGCCTTGTTGGCGTGCAACTCCCGTAACTGGCGCACGGCGATCGGACCGATGAATGACCGCTCCGTCGCATCATAAGTTCCCCCGCACAGGATCAGTCGAAATCCCGGCTGATGTGCCAAAATATCAAGGAGCATGGGAGAATTGACGATCACTGTCAACGAGCGAAACCGCTCCGCCAAAACACGGCACAGCGACACCGCCGTGCTGCCCCCATCCATCACGAGAGTATCTCCCTCGTTGACAAAGGAAGCCGCACACCGTGCCAGCTCCTGCTTCTCTTCCAAAAATTCCCCCTGCCGGACATCAAAGGTCTTGTTTTGCATCGGCTGACGGATGCTCATTGCACCGCCGTGTACCCGGATGAGTTTTTTCTGTCCCTCTAACGCCAGCAGATCCCGCCGCACCGTTTCCGATGAAACGCCGAACATCTTTTCCAGTTCCGGAACAGTGACCGTATGATACATTTCTAAACGTGCCAGTATTTGACCGTACCGTTCTTCCGTGAGCATGATCCCGCCTCCCTTTTTCGCCGATTCTACCACAATTATACACACATGTCAACACAAACCCACAATTTTGCGCATAAAAAGCCGCAAAAAAACAAACTTACACCTGTTTTCTTGCGGCTGTCGGTCATTATTTAAACTGCTCCAGCGCCTCTTCGACGAACGCCTCCCATTGCGCCCGGAAAGCACGCAGGGCATTCTTTTTCTCTGTCGCATCCAGTCCACTGTACAGCAGTGAATTGATCGCCAACTGCTTGATATCCGCCACCCGCAGATCCCAGCACACAGTGGCGGCGAAAAAGTCGTCTGTGAGTGTCTCATGCTCCATATAGGTCGGATCGTCCGAAGACAACGCCACCGAAACGCCCCGGCGCAGATATTCCGCACCCGGATGATTGCGGATATCCCGGCTATAGCCGAGCGCCTGATTGCTGATGACGCAGGTCTCCAGACAGATCTCCGACTTGGCATAGCGGTCGAGCAAATCGGGATAGCGATACAGATTCAGCCCGTGTCCCACCCTGGAAACTCCCAGCAGATAGGCATCTATCAGATTGTCGTTGCGGGCATCCAGGCTCTCTCCGCCGTGGATAAAGAACCGCATGCTGGGATATTTTTCTTTTGCCTTGACCAGCATGGGAGCAAAATCTTTGAGCGGCAGACTGGCATCTTCTTCATTGAGCAGATCGAACCCGATCATAAAATCGGAAACGTGATCCGGGTCAAAATCATCTTTGATCATATCCTGTGTATACAGGCTGTTGAGAAAACACTTTTTGGTTATTTCCAGCCGGTCGGAATCGGATTTCATCCCTGCGCCGATGATCTTGACGGTGAAAAACGGATAATCCCGCTTGACGCGGTAATACACATCCCGCACAGTGCGGATATACTCGGCACAGTTGTCGATATCATCAATCATGAGTTTGTGGATCTCGGTGTGCTGGATGCCATGCTCGCAGTAGTAATGGAACGTCTTGTCATAAAACGCCTCGGCAAAGGAAATATCATCGGACAACGGAGCATGTTTGCAGAACAGTTCCTCAAAATATTCCCATACCCCTACTCC
>JAZLKY010000371.1:0-1671 GCA_045597885.1 Acutalibacteraceae bacterium
GGCCTCGCGCCCGAACCCCCAGCCAGTATATATGCGTTACAGTGCAGAGTTTAATCTAAGAAACCCTTGTAGTGCCGCATCATCATCTGGCTCTCGATCTGCTGCACCGTCTCCAGTGCCACGCCGACCACGATCATCAAAGATGTCCCGCCGATCGTCAGTCCGGTGAAGCCGCTCGCCTTACCGAACAGACTGGGGAACAAGGCGATCACGCCAAGGAACAGCGAACCGATGAAGGTCACCTTGTTCAGGATCCGCTTGATGAAGTCCGCCGTGGGCTTGCCCGGACGCTGACCGGGAACGGCGCCGCCGTTCTTGCGCAGGTTGTTCGCCATCTCAATGGGATTATACTGGATGGTGACGTAGAAGAACGAGAAACCGATGATAAACAGGAAATAGAGGATGATATACAGCCAACTATCCTGCTTGAATGCTTCAAAGAAGCCGTGCCAGAATCCCGTGGCAGGTACCACAATGAAACTGGCGATAATGCTGGGCAACGACAGGATGGACACCGCCAAGATGATCGGCATAACGCCGGACATATTCACCTTGATCGGGATGTAGGTGTTCTGACCGCCGTACATCTTGCGTCCGACCACCCGCTTGGCATACTGCACCGGGATGCGCCGCTCCGCATCGCCCATAAAGACGATGAAGCCCATCATAGCAAGGAACAGGATCAGCACCAAAACGGTCAGCAGGATATTCTTAATGCCGTTGCTCTGACCTTCCTGCAGCAGCTTGATACCCATGTCGTAGAAATACGCCCACAAATACTGTGCCGCCACAGGGATACGGGACAGGATACCGCCGAACAACAGAATGGATATGCCGTTGCCGATACCCTTATCGTTGATCTGCTCGCCCAACCACATGACCAGTGCCGAACCGGCGGTGAAGCAGAGGACGATCACCACACCGGCAAACCAGGTGTTGAATCCGTGCTGTGCCTCAGGTGCCAGGGCATGATACTTATTCCGCACCATGAAGAAATAGGCAGTACCAAGCATCAATCCCAAAATAACAGTGGTATACCGAGTGATCTGTGCCAACCGCTTCTGTCCGGATTCGCCGTCCTTTGACAATCGCTCCAAATAGGGGATCGCCACTGTCAGCAACTGAATGATGATGCTGGCATTGATATACGGCGTGATAGACAGGGCGAAAATGGATCCGTTGGAAAAACCGCCGCCGGACATCATGGTCAGATAACCCATGAAGGAACTGGCATTGCTGGTAGCCTCTTTCAAGGCTGACACATCCACGAAGGGAACGGTTACTGCGGAACCCAAGCGGAAGATCAGCAGGATCAGCGCTGTGTACAGCAGTTTTTTACGAAGATCTTCGATTTTCCAGGCATTACGCAGAGTCTGAAACATCTCAGATCACCTCCGCCTTTCCGCCGGCAGCCTCGATCTTAGCTTTAGCGGATTCAGAATAGGCGGCGACCTTGACGGTCAACTTCTTGTCAATTTTTCCGTTTCCCAAAATCTTAATGCCATTGGGAGCTTTGCTGACAATACCGGCTTTCAGCAATGCCTCGGTATCGACAACAGCGCCATCCTCAAACTTGTTGAGTGCCGCCACATTGATAGCAACATAGGGCGTAGCGAAAATATTGTTGAAGCCCCTCTTGGGAATCCGTCTCTGCAAAGGCATCTGACCGCC
>JAZLKY010000372.1:0-11148 GCA_045597885.1 Acutalibacteraceae bacterium
AAGGAAAAAGCAGATCTGCCGGACATCTCCATGCCGGGACCGACTGACAAATACTGGGTATGAGATCAGCCGATAAGATCGTCAGATCTTATCGGCTGATCTGTTTCTGTGTGTAACAAAGTCTGCGGGGCTGTTGATCAAAAGCATCCCTTTTGGTCAACAGCCCCGTTCATGTACTCAGACAGCTTGCTGTTATTCTTCGTTCGGGGTCTTCTCTGCGGGGGCAACCGCTTTCTTCCGATACTCCAGGCAGAGCATGGTGATATCATCGAACTGCGGTGCATCTCCGACGAAGGCATCAATATCCGCCTTGACTGCCGGGAGCAGATCAGTCGGCGTCTTGTCGGCATTGGCGGCAAGAGTTCTCTCCAAGCGATCCATACCGAACAACTGGTTGTTGCTGTCGGTCGCCTCGGTCACACCGTCGGTGTACTGGAACAACTTATCGCCCGGCTCCAGCACAATACTACCGGACTTGTACTTGAGACCTTCCATACCGGCGAGAACGAATGCGGCACGCACTTTATACGGTGCATACACGCCGCCCTTCTTGCAGATGAACGGTGTCTCGTGACCGGCGTTGACGAAGTTGAACTCGCCGGTAACCAAATCGAGCACACCCTCAAAAGCGGTAACAAACATACCGTTGCTGTTGGACTCGCAGAGCAGCTCATTGACCTCGGTGAATACATCGCCCAGATTCGATTCGGGAGAGCTGTGATCCTTGATCAGTGTCTTGGCAATAACCATGAACAGTGCCGCCGGGACACCCTTGCCGGAAACGTCCGCCACCACGATCGCCAGATGGGTATCATCCACCATGAAGAAGTCATAGAAGTCACCGCCGACCTCTTTTGCCGGGTTCATGGTCGCATAGATATCGAACTCGTCCCGATCGGGGAATGCGGGGAAGATGCTGGGAAGCATCGAGGACTGGATGTGGGTCGCGACGTTCAGCTCCGCACCGATACGCTCTTTTTCCGCCGTGATGGTGGTGATGTTCTCGATATACTGGTTGATATCCATCTCCATCTTCAACACATTTTCGGCCAGATACTGGATCTCGTCATGTGTGCGGATGGTCTGCAGTTTTTCGGACACCGTGTTGTCATTCTCGATGAAGCCGCCGACTTCCTCAGAAACACAGTCGATGGGGGTGATCACCCGTCTGTACAGATAGATCAGATACACCGCAATGAACACGATGATCAGCGCCACGGTGACCAACACCGCATACAGCAGATACTGCCGCAGAGAATCCTGGATGGTGACCATGGGGATCTCAACGGAAGCGATACCGATGACCTTGCCGTCTGCCCCCTTGATTGGATGCAGTGCCGCCGTGTTGTAGCCGTAATCGCTCTTGGAAATGAAGTAGTTGGAAGACCGTTCACCGGTTTCGTAGATCTCCACGACCTCGTCAATATAATCGGGGTTGAACGGACTGGTCCCGCCCAGTTGGAAGCAGCCCTCTTCCTCCGGATAGCAATCGAAAATATACAGCATCGGCATCCAAGTGTCCGCCGTTTCGGGTGTGAACCCGGTCAGCATATCCATGTCGATGGAAAGCAGGATCACGTCATTGGCGTTGGTCTTTTCCCGCAGGGTGTTGAGCCGTTTGGAAATATCCCGATACTTGTCGGTGTCGATCGCCGCATTGATCTCCTCCTCGGTGACCGTTCCTGCACGGTAACCCTGCACCATGTCGACATATGCCTGCATATCCTCCGGCGTGACATACGACTCTGCCACCTGTGCCACCTGATAGGCGGTGGTGTTGTACTGCTTTTCGATGTTGCCCTTGTACTGATTATAGCCGATGAGTGAGCTCACCGCACAAATCAGGATACCGAGGATGATGAAGCCGATAATGAACTTGAGTGCTAATCTGGATACCTTGTGTTTCATGTTTTTCCCCTCCTGTTTTTTGCCTTTGACCTGCTTGTGTTATAAGAATATTACCAAGGTATTCACTCCCAAAGAGGAGGAATACTCTATTTTGGTCGCAATTTTGGAGATCATCTGAACGCCCATATAGTCGAGATCGCCGTTGTTTTCTTCGATGGGATTATAGCGCTGTCCCATACTGCGCACACGCACGATGCCCGCATCGCCGGATTTGAGCACACGGACATCCATGCTCCCCTCTCCCATCAGTGATTTCTGTGAAATAATGGTCAGGATCTCTTCAATGGACAGACTGATCGCCATCGTCTTTTTGGATGAGAACTCATTCTGCTCACAGAATTCCCGGATATTGACACTCGCTTCGCAGATCTTTTCGTCCGAGCATTCAACAGAGAAAGAAACAGACTGACCGGATCTTTCAAAATGCTCATCAAGCAGATAGAACTGAGACAGATCGTCCTTCTTGGCAATAACGATACCGATAACCAGCACCACCACCAAGGTGGTCAATTCCGCCAGTGGAAAGAACAGCCACACCGATTCTCCCATCGTGCGGAATACAGCACAGAACAGCGTGGTCATCACAAAAATGCGGCAGACCGTGACCGTATCCGCCAGTGAAATGCGTCCGGTGGCATTGTAGAAATAGGATATCGTGTTGTTGGCGGTGGCAATCAGCAGACTGACCGCAAAGCAGATCACCGCTTTTGAGCAGTCCGCCTCACTGCCGAACAGCAAGCCGATCTTACCGGAGAACACACACAGGATCAACGAAAAGACGGCAGAAACGACGAAACCGGTGACCAACTGTACATTGAGCAGTTTTTTGACGGCGGCAGAATCCTTCTCACCAAAGAAGATGCCGGTCATAGCGCTGGCGGTCTGCGGCACACCGTTCTGGATACACATGGAGAACTCGCTGATATTGTTCGCCACAGCGAAGACAGCCACCATATGCCCGCCCATCGAACCGAGGATCAAGTTCAGGATCAGCACCCGCAGGGATGACAGGATGTTGTTGAGTGCCATGGGACTGCCGAATTTGACCGTCCGTTTCCAGTCGCTCATATCATACAATGCCAAGCCGAACGGGAAGTTGGAATGGTCGGTGAACAGGAAAAAGAAGCTCATCACACACGCTACGGCGGTCGCCGCCACGCTTGCCCATGCCGCCCCGGCGATCCCGAAATCGAACACAAACAGGAACAAATAGTCCATCACGACATTCAGTGCCGTCATAGTCAGCATGGCGGAAGCGGAACGCCGGTTCTTGCCCTCCAAACGCAGATAGAAAAACGGCACATACAACAGCACCTTGAAGATGCCGCCGATCAGCGTGATGCGTACATAGGTATAAACATAATCGTATGTATCCGGCGTAGACAGCACATTGCAGAGCGGTGCGGCAAAAACCAATGCGATCCCGCAGAACAGCAGTCCGACCACGGTGGATGTGAGCAGGGTGGCTTTGAACAGCCGTTGTCCCTCTGCCTTTTTGTTTTCGCCCAGTGCGATGGATGTCAGAAAAGAACCGCCGGAAGAAAACAGCGAACCGATGGTACACAGTGCCAGAAAGACCGGCAGAGACTGGCTGACCGCCGCCAGACCGGTCTCGCCCAACCGTTGTCCGACAAGGATGCCGTCAAACAGAGCGTTGATCGTGCCGCCCAACACCGCAATGACATTGGGAAACAGCGATGCTAAATATATTTTTCGGATGAAATTGCTGTTTTGATTCATTCTTCGTTTCGCCCGCTTTCGCCCAACAGATGATACAACCGGGACTCATCTAAAAAGATGTGCGGTTTGCTGTGTGCTGGTTTTTCCACCGACGAATTACTGCCGGAGATCTCTCCCTGCGACAGAAAATGGATGCGCGGCATCCCGACCATGCCCAGATCCCGTACATCATTATACTCAAAAGACAGATCCCGCAACACATTATCAAAGGAGACCGGATCCGCTTCCACGCCGACTCTTTCGTCCCATTCGATAAACAGATGGTAGAAACTGGGCGTATGCCGGGTATCCACCCCCATGGCAAAATCGTGTACCGGCGCATGGACGGCTTCCGCCCAACGGCACACCGCCTCGGTAGCGGTATGGGAATCAATCTTTTCGCCGGCGATGTCGATTATGTGCTTTTTGCGCCCGGCAATCTCGATGATCGGCGTTTCTCCGATGAAAGAATTGATTTGGATCAGATCGCCGGTCTGATACCGATACAAGCCGGAAAAAGTAGTGAGGATCAATTCATACTTTTTCCCGACCTCCAGCTGCTCCATGGTGACCGGGACTTCTTCCCCCTTGGGGATAAATTCGTAATAGCCACTGCGGGGAAGGATGGCGTATTCGGCCTTATTCAGCCCGACGGCGACCGACACCATACATTCCGAAGAGCCATAACCGAAATAGTTGACATCAATGCCGCCCAAATACCGGCGCACCGCCCGCTCCTGGAACACGTGCATCTTGCCGCCGATACCGCAGACAAACCGCATCTTTTTCCATATCCTGGGGATGATCGGTGTGTCAAAACCCTCTTCCAGTATATTCGTCAATTCATCCAGCCATGCCTCGTCCGGCAGTTCCCGATAAAGGATCTCTTTGATGCGGTCATTAAGATCGGCGGACACCCGGCGGGCACGCATATCCGCAATAACGGTGCGCCACTCCTTTTCGATGAATCCGAACAGCAACGAAATGTCATAGATGAAAATGGACTGGATCGCCACCAGTTCGGGGTGACAGAATGCCAGCCACGCCTTGACATAGGGGATATCGGTCACATCATCGGCAAACAGCAATTCTCTCCCACCGGCAAAACTGTCAAAATCGAACATCCCCTTTTGGTCCATCCACCGGTGATGCGCATCCGACAGGATGGTCATCCCGTTGACATTGGAGCGAAAAACACTGGTATGCAAAAACCGATCGGTCTCGCTAACGCCGGCGATGCTGTACGGCAGGTTTTGCGCATAAGAGCTGTACCGTCTCAGCGATTCCCGTGTCAGAGGAAAGATCTTCTGGCTTCCCGTCGTGCCGGAGGTACACAGGATCACATCAAAAGGATAGGCGGTAAACTCCCCCGGAACGGTCAACCGTTCTCCGTAAGTTTCATAATCAGTCAAGGGCACCCGTTCAGCAAACGCTTCCGGCGTGAGAATATCCCCAAACTGCATCTTCTTTCCGTAAACTGTGTCCCGGTTATCCGCCAGTATCAGTCGCAGATTCTCCCGGTTGATCTCACGGGCGTGCTTGAAATCTTCCATCAAAGGCTCGCAAGCCTTTGCGTAAATCGAAGCCATTCTGTTCCTCCCCAAAGCATACCAACTCATTTTATATAACAAGTTTGATTGTAGCATACATTCACATATCTTTCAATAGGAGAATGCACTTTTTTGAAAAAAACAAGAATATTTTTTGAAAAAACGTCCATTTCTGTCTGAAAACATATACACTTTTGAACAATTTCTCAGGTTCTTTTCTTGTTCCCATGATGTTTTTATGGAGAAAAAACAAATATTGATTAAATCACTCCGTAGCGTGCGGCATCATGTTAGATGTTGGACGGTAGATGTTAGTTGTTAGATGTTGAAAATGCAAACAGCCGTAGGGCGGCCGCTTGCTGCCGCCGCCGGGTGAAACTTAAAACCAATGGCGGGACGGTAGGGAACGGGCTCGCCCGTTCCCTACGGTTTCACCGTAGGTTCGCGGTTCGCTCGGTGCGTCGAGCGACACCCCCTCAGTCATTCGCTTCGCTCATGACAGCTCCCCGAAAGGGGCATGGCAGCGACAGCGTCCCGCCTGCGGACTCGGTCACCCGTTCCCGGATACTGTTCGGCGTGCGTTGACAAATTAAAACACACATTTTTCACAGTTTTAAGAAAAGGGCTAATTTCTCAAAATCGCTTGATTTACATAAAAAAAAGTGCTACAATATTCTTGATATTTTTTGGGGCAGGTGAAGAGAATGGCGGATTTTTCGTTCTTACAGTTGAAAAAAGCCGCAAAAACCGCGAAAAATGAATCTCCAAGCAAAAAATTAGTCCTTATGGGAGATTGCGCTACGCAACATTTGGCGACAGCGATTCAAGGCTATTCCTACCTAAAAGGATTGTGTATAAATGTGATTGATGTGGATTATAACCTCATTGATGCACAGATATTGGATCCGCAGTCTGAGCTTTATTCCGAAAAGCCGGATTTCACATTAATTTACATGTGTTCGGAGAAATTGGAAAGCGCATTTGCGGAATGCAAAAACAAACAGCACTTTGCAGAAAGTATGTATGAGAAGATATCCGGATACTGGAGCAGGATCAATTCCAATATTCAGACAAATATTCTTCAATTTTCATTCCTCGAAAACGATGACCGCATTTTCGGAAATTACGCATTGAAAACACCGGAATCTTTTCTTTTTCAAGTCAAAAAGTTGAATTATTTGCTTGCCTGCGGATGCCAGCAGACCAAAAATGCCTTTTTGATTGATTTGAACGGCATGCAATCCGTATACGGTCAGAAAACGGTCAAGGATAACAAATTGTATTATGCCGCCAAAATGCCGATCACAACAGAGATGTTGCCGGAAACCGCCAAGAATGTATTCGATGTGATTTCGGCAATTTGCGGCAATTTCAAAAAGTGTGTCATTTGCGATCTTGACAATACGCTGTGGGGCGGAGTCATCGGCGATGACGGTTTGAATGGCATTCAAATCGGAGAACTCGGTATCGGTCACGCCTATGAGGATTTGCAGCATTGGCTTAAATCCTTGAAGGAACGCGGCATCATCCTGTGTGTGTGCAGTAAAAACAACGAGGATACAGCAAAAGAACCCTTTGAACAGCATCCGGAAATGGTGCTGCATTTGGACGATATCTCTGTATTTGTTGCCAACTGGGAGGATAAAGCAACCAATATTCTGAATATTCAGCAAACACTGAATATCGGTATGGACAGCATCGTCTTTTTGGATGACAATCCGTTTGAGCGCAATCTTGTACGGTCCATCATTCCGACAATAACCGTTCCCGAACTTCCGGAGGATCCCTCCGAATATTTGTCATATTTGAAGTCACTGAATCTTTTTGAAACCGCATCTTTTTCCGAAGGGGACAAAGACAGGACTGCACAGTACCAGTCGGAGATCAAACGGCAGAATCTGGAAAAAAGCTTTGAGTCCTATGACGATTATTTGGTGAGCCTGGAGATGGTTGCGACTGTCCGGCCGTTTGATGAATTCCAAACCCCACGCATTTCTCAACTTACGCAGCGTTCCAATCAGTTCAATCTGAGGACCGTACGGTGTACAGAAAAAGATATTGCCGATTATGCAAACGATCCCGACTATATCACGAGATACTTTATGTTGAGGGACAAGTTCGGTGATCATGGACTGATCAGTGTGCTGATCATGAAAAAAATTGATCCTCATACGCTGTTCATTGAAAATTGGCTTATGAGCTGCCGTGTATTAAAACGCGGAATGGAAGAGTACATTATCAATTCAATAGCAAGCATTGCCAAGGAAAACGGGTTTGATACCGTTATCGGAGAATACATAAAAACACCGAAAAATGCAATGGTTGCCGATATTTATCCAAAGCACGGATTTGAGCCTGTCGGAGATGATAGATTTGTTCTCCGCACTGACAACTATGTTCCCCAAAAAACTTTTATAAAATAATATAGGAGTATGTTGCTATGACAAGAAATGAAATTTTAGAGAAGATCACCGCCATTTTCAGAGATGTTTTCGATGATGATACGATCGTTGTCACGGATGAGACAACAGCCGCAGACATCGAAGACTGGGATTCCCTGACACATATTACATTGATTTCCGAAATAGAAGATGCATTTGATTTCAAATTCAGCATGAAAGACGTATTGGGTATGAAGAATGTCGGGGAGATGCTGGATATACTGGAAAACCGGTGACGAATGAACATGCATGATCAAAGACGGTTAAATGAAATGCCGATCAACTGTAATGGAGAGATAATATGTCACTTGTTTCCGTTTCGTTTTATCTGTTTGTAATTGTATCACTTGTACTTTACTATGTCATTCCGCATAAATTCCAGTGGTGTGTGTTGCTGTTGGCAAGCATCGCATTCTTTTGCTTTATCGGCACACCGTGGACTATCATTTATCCGGTTCTGTCCATATTTATCACTTGGGGCTGTGCGCTCAAAATCAAAGGATGTCGAGACGAAGCAAAGCCAAAATCGGCAAAAAATTGGTTGCTTGTCGGATTGCTCGCTGATATCGGAGCTTTAGCGGTGCTGAAGTATTCCGACTTTGTTTTAATGAGTGCAGGAGAAGTTTATAATGCTGTTTCCGGCGAAAATGTGTCGTGGTCATTGAACTTGATCTCTTCACTGGGGATTAGTTTTTATACTTTGCAAATAGTCAGTTATTTAGTCGATTGTTACTGGGGGATCGCTGAGCCGCAGCGAAACCCCGGTAAAGTAGCCCTTTTCACTATGTTTTTCCCGCAGATGATTTCCGGACCTATCAGCAGATACAATCAGTTAAGTGAGCAATTGTATTGTGAACATACTTTTCAATGGAGCAACATTCGGAAAGGTGTTATCAGGATCGTTATCGGTATTTTCAAAAAGTTGGTTTTGGCTGAAAATATCGCACAGATCGTGCCATACTTTCTGGATGTTGAAGCCGGCAGAACGGGGCCGATCGCCTTTTTGGGGATGGCTGGATATGTCATCCAATTATATACAGATTTCTCCGGATGCATGGATATCGTGATCGGTACGGCAGATTGCTTTGGGATTACGATGACGGAAAACTTCAATTTCCCTTTTTCATCACGCACGATACAGGAATTCTGGCAGAAATGGCATATCACCCTGGGACTGTGGCTGCGTGATTATGTCATGTATCCGCTCCTTCACTCCCGCAAATGGAATAAGCTTACTAAATTCTGCAAAACAAAATGGGGAAAGCAGGCGGCGAAAAAAATTCCTACGCATATGGCTATGTTGATCCTGTGGCTGTGTATGGGGCTATGGCATGGCGGATGGTGGAATTATGCTCTCCAGGGCATATGGTTTTGGGCAGTGATCGTGATCGGAGAATGGTGTTCACCGCTTTCCCAAAAGATCACATCTAAATTTAATACGGAAAGCACTTTGTGGATATGGTTTCAGCGCTTGCGCACCATGCTGTTATACGCTGTCGGTGCAATGATGTTCAGAATTGTTTCTGTTAGAAATCTGGCAAAAATGCTTCGCAATATTTTCTCTCCGCTTTGGATCAACAATCTGGAAGCGATGAAAAATCAGATTACCGCTTTTGTTAATGATTACGGTATGTTCAGAATTCTATGCGTTGGAATAACAGTGTTGATCGCTTTCCTGGCACTTATCTTTGAAAACGCCATGGAGAGGAAAAACAAGGGGCTGGATAAGTTCTTGGAAAACAAGCCAGCCGCTTTTCAAATCATGTGTCTTTGCGCAATCGTGTATTTTGTGTTGATTTTCGGCGCATACGGACCGGGGTATAATGCTTCCGATTTTATTTACGGAGGATTTTGAGGATGAAAATCAAGAGAACAGTAATTTCGATCGTGTCTGTGGTTCTTATATTTCTCATGGTTGCATCTTTTATTCCGTTATCTTATTTACTCCGTCCGCAGGGTATGGATAATGACAACCTACTTGGATTTTATTGTGAATCACCAAATTCCTTAGATATGATCTATATCGGAGGAAGTGCATGCTTCACTTATTGGGAGCCACTGCGGGCGTGGAATCAGCACGGCTTTACTTCTTATAATTTTGCACATAATACCATCACACCGGAGTCGATCAAATATTACATAAAGGAGGTCCAAAAAACACAATCTCCGAAATTATGGCTTATTGATATACGCCCTTTTCAATATGGTGAAGAGATACATCCCGATACCGTAGATACACAGATCATGAACTATGAGGTTGCTATCAGAAACGGTACGGATCATATGCTGTATTCTAAAAACAGGAATGATCTGATCAAGGCGAGTGTAAAAGATAAATCTGAGCGGATGTCCTACTATATTGATTTTATTAAGTATCATTCCAATTGGGGCTCTATTGGAAAGAATCTTGTTAGTTGCATTCGTACCCGATCGTTGGCACCGCTTGATACAATAGACAATAAAAAACGGAATCCCTTGAAAGGATTCTATTTCGTAGAAAAAACAGCATCTCTTGATTTTACCGATTGGTCATCCGTTACGGAAGAAAAAATAATACCCGCCGAAGTGAATGATATCTTTCTTGATCTGATTGATTACTGCAAACAAGAGAATCTACCCGTTTTGTTTATTGTCCATTCCTATTGTCAAGCGGAAGAACACAAAATGGAATACAATTACATGAAACGGGTGATCGAAGAGAATGGCTTTGGTTTTCTGAATACAAATGACTATTTCCAAGAGATCGGTTTGGATTACTCCATGGATTTGTACAACGAATACCATGTCAATGTTTTCGGTGCAGAAAAATATACTGATTTTGTTTCAGAATACATTGTTTCGCGCTATGACCTTCCGGATAAGCGAGAACAATCGGATCTTGAAGAGTGGAATACCCTTTATGATGATTTTGAAAAGCGAACCGAGAAGGTGAAAAAGACGATCCTATCTCCGCGCGATAAGCAATCATCGGATGATGCTGATAAATAATAAAACGCTTGAAGCAATGGAAGAGGCAAAACGCATTTCCGCCGACAAATCCGTCAAAGGATACACAGGCACGGAAGAATTAAAGACGGCGTTAGAAAAATGAAATACGAGGTCAAGTTTACCACAGCGTAAAAGCTGATAAAAAAGCGTGGGCTTGGTTTGGATGAACTTGACAAAGTCGTTGATACCCTGCGAGAAGGGAAAACCTTGGATGAAAGTTACCGTGACCATGCTTTGACCGGAAAATATGTGAGATTCAGAGAATGGCATATCAAACCTGACTGGCTTTTGGTTTATTTGGTTGAAGACAATAGTTTGACAATAACCCTCGTTGACACCGGTTCACATTCAGATGTTTTCAAGATGTAACGAAAATCCGGCAGAGATTTTGGTACAGAAGCCAATTTGTCTGCCGGATATTTTTATCTGTCAATCTTTGCAAATCTTTTTGATTATTTTGTAAACCCAAGCGGTGACGAGTGTTCGAAAATGTCCGTTTCTGTCTGAAAATCAAAGATACTTTACCCCATTCCCGTCCGATG